>DRHE01000284.1 GCA_011049745.1 Spirochaetales bacterium
AAACCGGCATCCTTTATTGCTCTCATGGTCAATTCCAGTGTCTGGTCAACCAGATCTGAAATAAGAGCTTCAAAGTCTCTTCGCCTGAGCTGACAGCTTATATGGTTCAGCTTAACTCCCGACTGCACAAAGGGTATGGCAATCGTCGTGCATTCACGGCTGGAAAGTTCTATTTTTGCTTTTTCCGTCTCTTGCTTCAGCATCTGGAGAAACATTAAATCCTGCCCTGCCAACAGAGATGGGGCAAAACCTCTTTCATCGTATAACTGCTTCAGGACTTTCTGCAGCAAAAGATTATCAAAGTCCATACCCCCAAGGTTATTATTGCCCCTGGTTGATAAAACCTTAAGAGCATTGCCTTCCCGCGCCAATACGGTTATATCAAAGGTCCCACCTCCGAGATCGTATATGAGAACTCTCGTTTCACTTTGCAAACCATAAGCTAAAGCTGTTGCTGTGGGTTCATTGATAATTCTCTTGACCTCAAAGCCGGCCAGCCTTCCGGCTTCTCTGGTTGCCCTTCGCTGCCGTTCATTGAAATACGCGGGTACCGATATTACCGCCCCGTGTACCTCCATTCCCAGGAAAGCTTCAGCATCTCTTTTAAGTTTCTTAAGTATATAGGAGCTTATATCCACCGGAGAAAAATCCCTGTGGTCCACCCTGAATTTCCGGTGGCTGCCCATAGCTCTCTTTACTGACATAATGGTACGCTCCCGGTTTAGCACCGCCTGATTTTTAGCCGCCTCTCCCACTAAAATATCGCCGCTTTGTGTAAAAGCAACTACTGACGGAGTAAGATTATTTCCCCGGTCATTGGGAATAATACGTGGCTCGCTGCCATCCATAAAGCTCACACAGGAGTTGGTGGTACCCAAATCAATGCCCACAACCCTTGCCAAAATTACCCCTTCCTTTCTGAAAGTGAAATAACCAACTCAACCTCTCCCAGGCTTAAGTCCATACGCCTGGCAATAATCCGAGGTGTAAATCCAGCCAGGTGAAGGCGCAGGATCTCCTGTTGATTGTCTTTTTTATGTCCTGTGCTTTTCGGTACATTAACAGATTGTTTTGCCAATAACTTGCTATATACACTCTGACTTACTTCATGTTTTTCACTTTCACGTTTGAGCAGGCCAATCTTCTTATCGGCTGTTGACAGGAGTTCCACGAGGCGGGTAATACGGTCTTCGATCAGGGCAATATTTCGATCCGTCGTCTGATTCAATTCAATAATCACCCGCGCCACTTCCTCTTTCACTTCCTCAAGATGGCTGTCGGCGTTGGCTTTTTTTTCTATCTTTCTCTTTAGAATCAGGTATTGTACATACCAGCCCAAAAGCAGGGCTGCCAGAAGAAGAAAATAAACTTGCATTTTCTAAAAGGTTCAGCCGGATAGGTTAATATGGCAGCCCAGATCCGGATCTTTAAAAAATTCTTTCTGTTTGTTATCGGACATCTCCTGCTTTCCTTTCTTAGGAGCCGCTCCTTTTCTTTTCTTCTCTCTTTCCTGCTCTTCCTTGACCTTCTCAACGCCTTCACCGAGTTCATAGGCCTGATTAACTGAATGATCATCCTGGGCCGCTTTTTTTGAGAGCTCCGTTGCCTGAAGTGATTGCTGGTGCGGAGAAATTTCTTTCTGTACCGCCTGTTCCTTGCCAACCCGATCCATCTGGGCAAGCATGGTCTGTAAGTCAATAGGTAAAACCGACATATTACTCGCTCCCGGCAATACCTTCTTCTACGGGTTCATATTTGGTCATCCGTACCTCTTTCCCCTGAAGAATGAAGGTTACCTTATTAAACTCATTGCGCACAATCAGGTGTTCATTTTTAATAAATATCTTAACCCCTGGAAAAACCTTGCCGGAGGCTGATACTTTTCCCTTTATCTTTAAACCGGACAGATATTCATTTATGGAATTAATCTCTTTGGCTATTTCTTCAAGTTCGGTAAGCATTTCAGCTCTTTTATTATTCAAATCCTCAAGGCTTTTGGCTTTTTCTTCTGAGATCTTTCTCTGTACCTTCTGCAGATTGGTTATGGTATTAATATTTAGCTCAACTTCCTGAAGCTCATTTTCAATCTCTTCTTTGGTTTTAAAGAGCTCCATAAGCCGCTCTTTGCTCTTTGGGTCAAAGCCAACTTCAAGGATAGTTTCAGTTCCTGCTACAGATCCCAGGACTTTAGCATTAATCTCCTCACCTGCCCGGAGTTTACCACCCACAATTGAGGCCCTTTTGCCCTGACATAAAATTCGCATGTTAGCATCAACCACAGAATGAATTATTCCATCACTGACCACAACATTTTCTTCAGCCTCAATCCTGGCATGCTCAATAAACTTGGCCACCACATTTATTCCGGCTTTTACCCTGCCTTCGTTTTTCCCCATTATTCCTTGATGAACAATAATATCACCCTCAGCATCCAGTATGGACCTACCGACACTCCCCATTACCTCTATATTCCCCGCCGCTTTTACTGTGAATCCTGATCCCACACTGCCCTTCACGATCACTGTGCCCAGGAAGAGAATATTACCGGTGTGCATGTTTACATCGCCCTCGACAGTATAAACCGGTTCAACATTTATTTTACCGCCGGTCACCAGCACCTGTCCGTTTATAACAGCGATAACGGTGAGGCCGTCATCGGAGAGCTTCACGTTTTTACCAAGCTCCAGCTCTATATCCTTACCCGGATTGGCGGGCAGGGAACCTCCGGTTACTGTGCTTCCCGGCTCACCCTGCTGCAGAACTACCTTTTTAGCAAGGAGCTGGCCGGCTTCTACATTCTCAATCAAGTTCTGTTCTTTGAAATCAACACGCCCATTCTTTTCTTTCAGCTCAATATGAGAATGATCGATAGTAAAATTATAGACTATATGGGCATCCTCACCATCCACAACTTTTCTGCCCTCAGCGGCTAATACCTGGGTGTTATACTGGGGGTAATCAATGAAGTTATCAATATCCTCCTCTTTAATGCCGAAAATCACGCCATTACTCTGCAGCAATGAGATAATCTCCTCTTTTGTCAGATCAGGTCCGCCGGGTCCCGGCTGGGTAACATTTATATAGGCTTTCATCTCCTGCTCAGCGGTCTCCACACTCAAGGTAGCTTGATTGTTCGGGTTAAAATCAAAATCGCCTATCTTTATATACTCACCTTCAGCCCGTTTAACAACTTTAGCCACAGTTTTTGCATCGTATTGGTTTACTCCGCGCAGAGCGACCCTCTGCAGAGCATCCCTCTCTGAAGCTCTGGCTCCATGGCCCACAGGCGGAGTTACCTTCAGAAAAGCCCCGTCATGGGTCAACTTGACAAATACAATGCCCGGTTTATCCTCCCCCGGGGCAAAATCGCCGGCAAACTCCAATTCATCCATACCGATCTCATCAAAGCCCGGCGCTGCCGCTTCCTGCACCATCTCATAGACTAACAGGACCCAGTTCTTTTTACCAATCCCCAGGGTTCCTTTCCTTCCCTGCTCCACAACCTCATACTCCAGCTTTTTTACCGGAACACCAAGCTCAATCGAAGCCTGGCGAAGGGCTTCTTCAATATTTTCCCCCTCAATTCTTAAAGATTTGACCTTACGATCCTCTTCAAGCTGTTTTGTCATGTAGTCCTGCAGTTCTGTAAGAGAGATCATAATATTCCCTTCTTGACATGAGAAAGCCTGGAACGCAGCCGCATAATGGCCTTGGTATGCAGTTGGGATATGCGCGACTCGGTAACGGCCAGCACTTCACCAATTTCCTTTAAGGTGAGATCTTCATAATAATAGAGTATTAAAACCTTCTTTTCCTTCTCCGGAAGCTCATGAATAGCCTCAATAATAACCCGTTTGATCTCTTCCTTCTCAACAATTGTATCAGGGTTAAGACTGGATGGTGATTCTATACTCTCCACAATCGATATTTTATCGTTATCCTCTCCCATATACCAGACTTCATTAAGGGATAATATGGAAGTGCCGCTGATCTTCACCATGAGCTGATGAAAATCCTTAACCTCCATGTGCATGCTCCCGGCTATTTCTTCATCCGTAGCCGCTCTGCCCAGCGAGGCTTCAAGGCCGCGAACCGTATCCTCCACCTCCCTGCTTTTCTGTCGCACTGAACGCGGTACCCAGTCAATGGAGCGAAGCTCATCAAAAATTGCCCCTCTTATCCGGGTAACTGCATAGGTCTTGAATTTAACATGTTTTCCAGGATCGAACTTCTCAATTGCATCAAATAAGCCGAATACTCCGAAACCCACCAGGTCATCAAATTCAACATTATTGGGCATACCCATGGCCACCTTGCCGGCCACATATTTAACCAGGGGCGCATACTGCTTGACAAAAAAATCCCTGATTACAGGATCTCTTCTGTTATGGTAGAGACACCAAAGTTCCTCTTCTGTCTTGCCGCTCAAGATATCCTCACCCATAACCTCTCTATCCCTCCTGGTCCTTATTCATAAATGTTCGAACCGCTTTTGCCAATACCGCCGGATCCTGATTCGCTGTTAAACTGTCAGCCTGGGCTCCGGAAAAGCTCTCTGTTCGCCCCCCTGTTTTTTGTGCGCTATGATCCAGGTTATCTACGCCGTTTTCAAAGCCAACATCCAGCCGGTCAATATCAGGTAAAGCTTCCGACTGAGTATCAGAATCCGAAATTTCTTCTCCATAGCCGACATCATCAACAGGGCCGCTAATTATGCCAATCGCCTCCACCAGATCAGCCTCTTCTCCGCTCTCATCTTCAGTTTCCATGGTGCCGGAGTGCGAATCATCTCCATCTGCAGCTAAAAGATCCTCTGCCTCCTCAACCGGAAGGGACTGGGTGTCACCCGCCTCCTCTTCCGCTGGCCGGTGGGGATTCTCTTCCGGGATCAGAATATCAATTCCTGCCGCCGACGGTGGCATCTCACTTACCTGAAGTAATTCCGGCAGGAAGCGCTTTATAAGAGTAATAACACCGATACTTATTACCCCAAGCGCCAGGCCGGAGAGTACCACTCTTAATAATATAACGGTAAAAGGGCTACCACTGAAAATTCCTGCTATAAGGGAAAGAAAGCCTGCTAAAAAAGCAGTCCCGGCAATAAATTTCCAATTTTCCATTAATAACCCCTTTTTAAAGAGTATGGCATAAAAATAAGGGCGTCAAGGTACTCCTCCACACGATCAAGGCAATCCTTTATTACCATAGCCGAAGAATTTTTGAATGAAACTGAATACGCCACTGCCATTCCTGTATTCAACATTCTCCAAACGGCTGACAAGATGCTCAATACAGATTGAAGCTTTTCCCCTGGGATCCAAGACTATAAAGGGCCGCTGTTTAATAACAGCATGGTGTACGGCAATATCTTCATATATAAAGCCGAGATAATCCACTTTCAAATTCAAAAACTGTCCGGCAATATTAATTACCCGTTCCGCAACTTTCCTCCCTTCAGTAACGGATTTAACCCTATTTACTACTAATTTCAAGCCTAAATCCAAATTATTCACTTCAGTAGCAATTATTTTAATAATACCATAGGCATCGGTAATAGCAGTCGGTTCCGGAGTAGTTACAATAACCACATCATCTGCAGCAGCTATGAAACTGAGCACATTGCTGGACACCCCGGCGCTGGTGTCAATTACGAGTACATCTGCTTCAGAAAGCTGCTCCAGTTCGCTGATAAAATAGAGGCGTTCTTCCTCAGTAAGATTGGCAATCTTGGAGAAACCCGAAGCACCGGCAACGATCTTGATCCCATAGCTGGTATCCAAAATAATATCACGCATGCTTTTCTGTTTGCGGATAAGATGGTAGAGGTTGTAACGGGGAATCACCCCCAACATTACATTTACATTGGCCAGTCCGAGATCAGCATCCAGCACAGTTATCTTCTTTCCCATTCTAGCATAGGCAATTGACATATTTATAGCCAGATTAGTCTTACCCACCCCTCCTTTGCCGCTGGAGACCGCAATAATGCGAGTTTTTTTTGATGTGCCTTCAGTGCGGTTACGCATAATTTCTCTAAGCTTCTCTGCCTGGTCTGCCATCTTAACTCCAATACCTACCGGAAATTTCTTTCATTTCACCGAATCTCATTTCTAATTTATCCCTGTTGATGCGGAAACCTTCCAGGCCTAAAAGCAGCCTCAGAACGGACGCCGCTTCCAGATCCTGTGGCACTTTCTGGCCGTCGGAGAGATAAGAAATGGCTTTATTTCTAACGGCCAGAACACTTATTATGTTGCCTACCCTTGAAGTCTCATCCAGCTTGGTTATGATAACCGAATTATAACCGAATGGTTCAAATTGCCTAAGGATCTCCTCAACATCGGAAGATTTGGTAGTGGCGCTTACAGCCAGATGTGTTTCACATTTACTGCCGGCGCCGGCGATAATATCTTTCATCTCAGCTAACTTTGCCAGATCCCTGGGGCTCCTGCCGATTGTATCTACCAGTATAAGGTCAGCATCTTCATTCAAAGCAATAGTTTTCTTAAAATCCTCAAAACTCTCCACCATGGAAACCGGCAGCCTCATAATTTCAGCATAAGTGGCTATCTGATCCCTGGCCGCTATCCGGTAGTTGTCTACCGTTACAATATGCACCTTTTTAGGCTTAAGCTTCTGATTTCCCAATCCATAGATAGCCGCCAGTTTAGCAATTGTAGTTGTCTTGCCAACCCCGGTGGGACCGATAATAATAAAGATCCGCTTGTGCTCTTCTGCCTCGAAGAGCGGCGGGTAGAGCCTTATCTTTTCTCCTATCCATTCAACCAGTGAATTCTCAATTAACAGCTGATCTTCCAGATCCTCAAGCGAAAATGTGGAACGTAGTCTCTTCAAAAGGGGCGCGATAAAATCCTCAGAGAAATCATTATCCTTTAGCAGCTCTTCCACCCGGGCAATTGACTGTGGCTGATCTGCAGTTTCCCTTCTGCCCATATCTTGCCGCAAATATCTGATTTCACCCAGCAATTGCTGAAAAACCTGCTCTTTGCGGGAATTCTCCAGTATTCGCTTTTTCTCCTGCTCCACCGCCCTTTTCCTGCCTGGAGACTGGGAAATATACCCGGTTATCTCAACCCTCGCCCTGGTAAATATGCCGAAGACCCCTCCCTGACGGAAATTCTTCTTGGTAAGGATCATTGCCTGATCGCCATAGTCCCTCTTCATTTTTTCCAGGGCAAGCTGAGAAGTCGGGGCTTGAACTGTAAAATATTGCATAGCTCTTTACCTATTCCTCTACTCGTATTTCACCCAATGTTTCGATGTTTATCTCGGCCGCCACTTCCGGAATGGAAATTACCACCAGGTGCGGTATTTCGCGTAGACTGCTCGATTTAACCAATGAACGCGCCGCTTCAGAACAGAGAATGATAGGGGTATGGCCCTGATCCTGCACCATTTTTATTGAATTAGTGAGCGCGGTAATCCACTGCCGCTGCAGTGAGGGCTCCAGCGCGGCAATAAATCCCCTTGCCGTTTCTGAGCGCGAATCTATGATCTTCTGCTCCAGGGTAGATGCCAGGGTTAAAATCCTGAGCGTTTTACCTTCATCAGCATACTGCAGGCATATCTGCCGCCCCAATCCCTGCCTCACTTTCTCGATGAGGAAGCCCAGATCCTTGGAAACAGTAGCGAAATCAGCCAGAGTTTCCAGAATAATTACCATATTCCGGATTGAAACCTGCTCTATAAGCAGACCCTGCAGTACCTTCTGAATTTCACCGACTGTCAGGGTCTTGGTGACCTCTTCAACTACAGCCGGATAATCAATCTTCAGCGCATCCAGTATAGCCTGTACCTCCTGCCGGCCTAAAATCTCAGCGGCATGTGCTTTGATAATTTCAGTTAGATGAGTAGCCACTATTGAAGGAGGATCAACTACCGTATAGCCAAGCTGCTCGGCTTTCTCCCGGTTCTCCTCAGTGATCCAGGCAGCGGGCAGACCAAAAGCGGGGTCCCGGGTGGCCTCTCCTGGTATCTCCTCTTTAATGCCCCCCGGGTTTATGGCCAGGTAATAGCTCATCTTTACCCGGCCCCGCCCTACTTCGACCCCCCTGATCTTGAAACAATATTCGGAAGGATCAAGACGCATATTGTCGATTATTCTTATTCTGGGTACTACCAGTCCCAGATCCAATGCCGCTTCCCGGCGAATGCGGGTTATGCGGTCCAGAAGTTCAGCCCCATGGTCCTTGTCAACCAGTGGTATCAGCCCGTATCCCAACTCTAAAGAGAGCGGGTCCAGGGGAACAACCGGGGACATTTCCACGGCAGGAC
>DRHE01000285.1 GCA_011049745.1 Spirochaetales bacterium
GATCAATATTGTTGGCCAGATCGGTTCGCTCTTCGAGTTTCAGATAAGTATCATCTGAGCGGCTAATAGTTATACGTTTATCCGGGTATCTTGTTGACAGCATCTGCTGAAGCATCAATCCCGCTTTTAAGACAATATCTTTTTCATTTATCCTCACAGTCTTGCCGTCAATTTTATAAGTGCCGACGGCACCGGGATCTTTGCCGCCGTGGCCCGGGTCAATTAAAATTACCGCTACTCTTGGACTGCTGATTTTTTCCTGATAAACTGCGCTTTTTATCTTTTCTACAGTATCTTTCGGAAAGAGTAATGTTCCCTGATCGCGGCTGACACCGCTTGTGGGGATAAGCTCTCTATAATTGAGTAATACCCACGGCGCCCCGAGCTTGAAGACCAGCTTATTCCGGTTAAACTCGATGATTCCTATTTCCGTTACCGGATTCCACCGCATTTTTGCCTTCATTTCCTTTAAGAGATCACTTAACTCTACCTGTTCGCTGAATAGAGAGAAAAGATAAAGATTTAATAGAAATATAAGGCAGTATTTCTTCCTGGTCATGGCTGAAACGGCAACTTACTCCTTAATATTTTCCTGAGTTGTTCAGGTTTATCCTTTAGTGCATTTATGGTTTCTATTAAGTAAAGGGCTCCCTGAACCCCTCCTTTCTGAAACACCCGCCAGAAGAGGGAGCCCAGGTTCAATTTATCGGGCGCAGCTTCTTTGCGCAGGCAAGCGCCGCTCATTGCCAGGGCACGCTGAAAAGCCTCAAATATGGGCAGTTCATGCCAGTCTTTGCCTTTTTCCCTTTCAAGTGCGGGAATAGAGATAACAGCAATTCCGGATGACTTCTCAGCTCGAGGCTCAATTACCGGGGGGAGAGCCTTCAAAGCGCTTATGTTTTCCCTTTTAATTATGGAATAGGCGCTCTCCCCCTCTTCTCCGAAGAGAAATGATTCAGTATCCCTGTTATCCGGGGCCAGGCGCAGGACTATGGATTGAGAGGCTTTTTCAGCGAGTTCTACTGCTTCACTGCGTGTAGCAGCACAGGAGATGATATTTCCGCATTTTTCCATATTATTTGTCGGGAAAATCACCTTGCTGCCGGGCGTGGTTCTCAAGAATATATTCCTGATCCCCTGCACTCTCCCCGCAGCCGAAAGACCCTCAATGGATGAAATCACACCGGGTATAGAGATAAAGGCCCTCTCTGCCGATGTTCTACCGGCCAGGGGCCTCAGTTCTCCCGGGGGCAAACCAACGGCAATATTCAAAGCTGCTCCGGTAACCTCCACTCCGGAGGAATAGGGATAGGTCCAGCCTGACATATAACCGCCGGATAGACGGGCGGCGATTTCGCCGATAACCGGACCTCCTGGTGTGAGTTTAATATCTCCCTTTGCAGCGCCCAGGTTAATGGCAAGTGCCCTGATTCCCCTTTTAAATAGACTGACAACCTGATCGGCAAGTTGCTCATCAATAGCTGTGGGAATAGTATGGCCCATCTCTACAAAATAAGGGGCAAAGCGGATTTTTCTATCTGCAACACCACAGATAGTTATCTTTCCGTTATAAACAACAGCATCCAGACTTAATTCATCTCCCTGCAGGTATTCTTCGACAATAACTTCGGCGGCAGCCGAATGCTCCATTGCCTCTTCTACAGCTGCGGCCAGTTCTTCTTTTATATCAACCCTTCTTACACCGCGTGCTCCCATATTATCCACCG
Source organism: Spirochaetales bacterium (assembly GCA_011049745.1). Classification (GTDB taxonomy): domain Bacteria; phylum Spirochaetota; class Spirochaetia; order SZUA-6; family DRHE01; genus DRHE01. The sequence goes on from DRHE01000285.1 coordinate 1,728, forward strand.
GTTTGACCACCACGGGGAATGAAAGGTTGGCGGCGGCTTCTCTGCAATCCTTAAGGGAGGTAATTGTATAAAACCGCGGACTCGGCAGCCGGTGTTTGGCAAAAACAGCGCGCATTCTGGCTTTATTGGTTGCAGAAAATGCAGTTTCAAAGGGAATACCAGGCAATCCCATCTCTTCTGCAGTACGTGCTACAGTTATGGAAAAGTCAGTGCCTGCAGTAAATACACCGTCAAGCCCATATTTTTGGCGATACTTTCGCGCAACCCGGACAATCCGGCTGACATTTCGTAAATCAACATACTCAACATGATCGGCGAGCTTTGCCGCCTCTGAGCTCATTTCCTTTGCCGCCACAATAGCCCGCCACCCCCTGGCCCTGGCTATTCTAATAGCCGGCAGTTGCATTATACCGCCGCCGAGGATCATTATGACTTTCTGCTTACTCATTTTCCGCCAATTCCCTGTTTTTTACTGCAATAGTCTCAAAAGTATCACCAAGCCCGGCTATTCTACTGAAGAGTCTTATTTTCGCAGAGAGAAACGATCCCGGATTTTTCTGTTGACCAGCCCTGAAAAATCGTTCGGGATGATGGCCGGTTATATATATTTTTTTCAAAGCCAGGCCATATTTATCAAGTATCCTTTTTACAATTACCGGTCTCCAGATGAAAAAGTGATCAGAGGGGGCGGCCTTCAAAAAGCCATTCAGATCCTTGAAAGCAGAGATACCGCTGCCATTGGGAGTGGAAAAAGCAAATACCCCTCCCTTTTTCAGTAGTCTATTAACCCGCTTAAGCACCACATCCAATTTTTGAATATGCTCAATTACAAACCACATGGTTAAAACATCCAGGCTCTGCGGCTGAATGGCTGAATTGTCAATCTGCTCAAAATCAGCCTGAAAAGCCTTGAGTTTAAGCTCTTCATTAACATAGGCGACTGCGCCTTGAGAAATATCCAGTCCCAGTGCATCAAAACCCTGTTCAGTTGCGGCTGAAAGAAGGGGCCCATAGGCACAACCGACATCCAGAAGCCTGGGTTTTTCAAAAAAGCTATTGTTGTATCTTTCTTTAAGCGGCAAGATCTTTTTTATCTTAACCAGGCGCC
>DRHE01000286.1 GCA_011049745.1 Spirochaetales bacterium
CCGATTGGCAGCCGCAGCTCTCCCTGCAGTCTGTTCCCTGAACGCCTCCTTCTCCCGGCCGGTACTCGGCTCAAGGACCTCCCTGGCTCTGTTTTCATCGGATTTCCGGATATAAAACCAGGGCCTCATCCTGGTCTCCACTGCTGCGAAGGTCTCACCACTGCTCAGGCGGCCGATGAAATAGAGTTGTGTTTGCTTTGCTTTGGTGCGGGTATAGGAATGAACGATGAAACCGTCAAAAGAGTCCGGCATGGAATCCGCCTCTGCTGTCCATGAGTAATATCAGTATAATCCCACTTTACTCATGACTAAAATTGGATTATATTTATTCTAGTCATGGAACGAAAAATTATACCACGTTATCTAGAGAGCTACATCCAGGAAGATTTGAAAGAAAAGATGGTATTTGTCGGCGGACCACGCCAGGTAGGAAAAACTACTTTCGCCTTGAGCTTTTTAAACAATCAACAGGAAACGAATCCGGCGTATTTAAACTGGGACAATCCAAAAACGCGATTATCTCTGCTAAAAGGAGAGATTCCTCCACATCAAGATCTTATCATACGACGATTCGCTCGTGGCGCAGGGGGCCGGGTGGCCTACATAAGGCTGGACAATTATATCTTCTTTCCTTGACTCTCCGGCCGTTTTCAGGGTAATAGCTCTTGGAAACACAATAAAGGTATTCACTATTCCATGAACATCGACGATTCTTACGAGCGGCAAATAGAGCGGAATGCACGCTGGAACTTCATCGTCAACACCTCCGATCTTCTTTCCGTAAGCCTGGCCAGGAGTTTCATCTTCCACCTCACCGTACTTCCCCTGTATGCCGGCTATCTTACTTCTTCGTAGGTTCTCATAGGACTTGTGCCCGCCATCTACGAGGTGGGATTTCTCCTCCCCCAGCTGCTAATGAGCAGAAGGGCGGAGAGTCTCAGCGTCAAGGAGCCCTTTGTTGTGAGGATGAGCGTATTGGAGAGGCTGCCCTTCCTGTTCATCTCCCTGTCCATCTTTCTCCGGCCGCAAGCACCCCTGTGGTTCGCCTATCTCATGCTGGCTCTGAATATAGCAGTCGCCTCCTCTGCAGGAGGGCTGGCCACTCCGGCCTGGAAGGGTATGCTGGGAAAGGTCATCCGCCCGCAGCGGCGGGCGCTTCTCTTCAGCCTTGGAAGCGACGTCGGGGGGTTTCTGGGCATAGGCGGCGCCCTCCTGAAAGCGCAGCTGGGCGGGAGAGCTGAGCTGGTTAAGGTCGGCTGCGGCAGGGATAGATGATTTTTGAGATGGAAGGGATTTTTAATCCATTTTTTACCTACAATTTCAATGCGCACATAAAGCAATTCGATCTGTTGACATGGTAAGATAATTTCTACTATGTTATATGGTGGAACTATAAAAAGGCAGACACGCAAGGGGCAGAAAGTAAAGTTTTTTGCCTGTTGTAAGAAGTAAGCCGTCGATGAGTGGAACTCATTTGGCGGCCTTTTTTAGGCATTGGTAATAAAAGATACAGGGGCGGCTATTACTGTAATCTAAAAAATACCGCCAGGCATAAAGTAGTTGAAGCTGTTTATAGAAAAATGTTCAAGAGAGAAAAACATGGCCTTATTTGATGTTTTTAATTTGAGAAAATACTTTCCATTCGGCATTTATCTTGCTTGTATTTTAGCTGGATTTCTCTTGTCAGTTCCTTTAAACGCTCTCAGTCACAAAGAGTTTGTAAAATAAAGGCCGCCGGATGAAGCAATGTTTGATTATAGAGAAGCGCATGGTGAGGTAATATGGAGTTAAAGAAGGAGTTATCATTTATAGATGTATATTGCATCGCTTCAGGAGCAATGATAAGTGCCGGTATATTTATCCTACCTGGAATCGCTTTTTCCCATACAGGTCCTTCTGTTGTCGTATCATATTTTCTGGCAGGGTTATCGGCCTTAATCGGTATTTTAAGTGTTGCGGAGTTGTCCACTGCAATGCCGAAAGCAGGTGGAGATTATTACTTCATAACCCGGAGTTTGGGACCGCTGGTAGGAACTATTTCCGGGTTCTTAAGCTGGTTTGCCTTGTCGTTGAAGAGTGCATTTGCAATTTTCGGTATTGCCGAAATCTTGTTTTTATTAACCGGTCTGAATATACGTTTCTTATCAATCTCAGTATGCCTTTTTATAGTGATTCTGAACATCATCGGAATAAAAAAAGCGGCGAAACTTGAAGTTGTTTTAGTAGTCGGATTACTTATATCAATTGGCATTTATGTATTTGGGGGGGTGTTTAACATTGACATATCAAACTTCAAGCCTTTTATGCCGGACGGAGTGAATGCTGTTTTTTCTACTTCAGCGCTTGTATTTATCTCATTTGGTGGGTTATTAAATGTTGCCAGTGTTTCTGAAGAAGTTAAAAACCCAAAAAGGAATATTCCTGCAGGGCTAATAGCTGCCGCGATAACCGTCACTTGCGTATACGTATCTATGGTCTTTGTAACGGTCGGGTCACTTGCACCTGATAAATTGAGTAGTTCTATTACGCCGATAGCCGATGCAGCGAGAGGATTTATGGGAAAACCCGGCTGCATCGCAATCACGCTGGCTGCTCTTTTAGCATTTATTACAA
>DRHE01000287.1 GCA_011049745.1 Spirochaetales bacterium
ATGAAGCACAGGTTCAGTCAATGCTGCAAGGTGTAAAATGGCTGGATCTCTTTGAGAATGCACGATGGTTTGGTCTGGATGCTCAGAGAGCATTCTATCAGGAGGAATTGCTTGCATCTATCGAAGCTACTGTTAAAATCCTTATCGAGAATCGTGATTTTCAAAACGATCCACTACCAAATCAGGATCCTTTGACTATTATTGACTCTTCTTTTCTTGAGAAAGTATATGTCTCAGGAGTGTTTGGCACAGAACAGGCTTCTTATGAAAACCCACTCGAGCGAAAGTTTCCACTGCTTAAGGATTCTCAATGGGAAATTCTCAGTGTTGTCGGTTCACTTAAGTTCAGGAATGTGACCTTCCTATCCGGTACTTTCGACCTCGACTTTAACGGTCAGGAACAACTCGATGCGAGTATTGAGATCTTGAAACATTATCCAAACTTCAGAATCGTCGTCAAAGGTCATACCGGCACTCGTGGTGATCCGGAGGCAAACAAGGCTCTTTCACAGGAGCGAGCAAATTCTGCCAAGGAATACTTTGTTCAAACCTATAATATGGACCTGAACAGAATTCGAACCATCGGTGCAGGAGGATCCGAGCCGTTAAAAAAAAGGGATGGGGAATCCAGCAGATCATACAATGACCGGCTGAAAAGAGTCGAGGTGTACATAGTTTCACCTTAGGGATGAGGAATATGAAACAGATTGATTTTTCGCAGAGCGCGATAAAAAAAGAAGTAACCAGCAGGATACTCCAGCACCCCATATCAATTTATGCTATACTGTTGGGTGGTGTAGGATTATTCTTTTGGCTTATCAATCTCTTTGGAGGAGTAATTTTAGTTGTCTCTATAAGTGTTCTGGTTATTGGAGCGATAAGTTTTGTTGTAAGCTACTTACGTAAAGATACCATCCAGTTGAAATACGTCACTCTTCTAAACGCTCAAATGCAGCAACATAAAGAACGAGTAGTTACCAGGCTGAAGCAGAAGCTGGAAAAATTCAGAGAAGCACAGAGGCTCTCTTTATACTCCACTCAGGCCGAAGAACAGTATGAAAAAGTTCGGGAAAAATTTGATACTTTCACAGACATTCTTCAAAGCAAACTAGACCCGACGGAAATAACCTTTCAGAGATTCCTGGGTACCGTAGAACAGCTCTATCTTGCGGTTTTGGACAATCTTGAAAAAGTTGTGCTCACACTGGAAGGCATGCACACCACCAAATTGGATTATATTGAAAAGAGACTGAGACACCTGCATGCGCTTGATAATCCGGAACAAGCTGATCTGGACGAGATTGAGACACTTAATAAAAGAAAGGAGAGCTGGGAAACGCGACGGGAGAAGGTCAACAAAATGCTCACCCATAATGAACAAGCAATGACCGAGATCGATTTAGCTATGTCAGGTATCACTGAAGCGGAGACTAAAGCGGGTAGGGCTTCAATTGATATGGAATATGCCCGTGATGAGCTGGATAGGCTCATTGAAAGAATCAAACAATAATAAGAAGGAGTGTTGATGGCCCAAAAAACCGAACTAAGCGTGCCCACAATGGCTGATGTAAGGAAAAACCTTGGCTACGCTGACGATTTGACAACGCCGGTGCCTATAGAACAGAAATCTTTACTGAAGATCGAGAAGAATGCTGATACGTTTCTTACAAAAATTCTCAAGGGCTATAGTGTAGAGGACTTGAGAATGCAGGAAGAGCTCGTCGGTGCCGTCGATCAGCTTGGTGCAGAGATTCTTAAAAAGGCGGCAAATCAAAACAGCGTTATGCTGGCGCGGCCCTTTAGGGACCTAAGTCAAGAGAAAGGTCCCGGCCAGGAGATTGCCGGTCATCTTGCAGATCTGACTGTCAAGGCAAGCTCTATTGATCCGGGTAAATTCAATCCCGGTAAAAAAGGCTGGGCCCTAAGGGTTGCCGGAAAGGTCAACAAGAAGCTTCAAAAGTGGCTGCTCAAGTTTTATCAAGTAGGAACTCTGATTGACACTATCGTCGGCGCCCTCAAGGAGGGGATTGGTAAGCTTGATCGGAACAACAAGATTCTGATTGATGATGTTATGGACATGAAGGAGAGTCTGCTGAATCTTTCAAAGCTCCTTGCCCTGGCAAAGATGGTGGATGCAAAGTTGGAAAGCAAAATCAACGAGCTTGAGGAAGAGGCACTTAAAGACTTTCTAGAACAGGAGATTCTTTTTGCTGCGCGCCAGAAGGTCCAGGAGATACAGGAGCTTGTTGCGGTGAAGCAACAGGGAATTATCACCTTTGAAATGACTGTGAGAACAAATAAGCAGCTCATTCGCGGTATAAAAAGCACACTAAACGTTACTGTTCCAGCCATAAGGATCGGAACCACCGCGTTTCTTGCTCTTTCCGATCAGAAGCAAATTCTCGAAGTGGTCAAAAGCGCAAAAGAGACTGGAAGCAATATTCTGGCAAGCACCGCAAGAATGCTCAAAACGCAGCAGGTCGAGATTTACAAGGAAGCAACTTCCGGAAGCCTCGATCATGCCAAGATGGCCCAGGCCTTTGACGATATGTTCGAAGCAGTAGAGGAGGCAAAGCGCTTCAGAAAAGAAGCACTGCCTGTTATGGCCCAGGCAATACGGGAGTTTGACGTAAGAGTGGAGAAGGCCGACCAGGTCATCGCGGATTTTGATAAGGGGAAAAAGGCCCGGGCGGCGTTCAAAGTTGATGTAGAATGACAGATAAAAACGCCAGGATTATTGCCAAAAGAACCAAGGAAGCCGGTAAAACATACGGCTTCCAGAAGGACCATAATCCGCGGATACCCGCGGATTACTGGTTCCAAAATCCGGTAGAGGGCCTTCTCATATTCATAGTATTCTATACCCAGGCATGCAGATGGGCCAAATGCCTCGGCTGTAACCTGCCGTCCCAGGTGAGCCAGGAACATGTCTGCTATAAAGACATCTTAAAGCAGGTAGACTTTATCTTCCACAATGTTCTCTCAGATGAGAAGAAAAAAGATCTACGCAAGATCATTGTTTCAAACAATGGTTCTGTTCTGGATGAGCAAACCTTCTCCACCACTGCTCTGTTTTACTTCATAACGAAGATGAACTTATACTGCCCAAACATCTCGGTGCTTACACTGGAAACAAGGCCGGAATATGCTCAGGTTGCAGAGCTTGAGCTCCTGGCCCGCGCGATTCAGGAGGGTGATACACCAACAAAGCTGGAGCTCGCTATCGGGTTTGAGGCGTTTGATAACAAGATCAGGAACGAACACTTTATCAAAGGATTGGAGATTCCTGTGTTTGAGAGGTTTGCGGCCGATGTGGCAAAACACAAGCATCGGCTTAAGACCTACTTTATGCTCAAGCCCATCCCCGACC
>DRHE01000288.1 GCA_011049745.1 Spirochaetales bacterium
CAACTTCCCGGCTACAGCAAAGTTCATAATGAGGAAAAGCAGCAATCCCCCAACTACAAATGCAAAAATCCTGTTAACCCAAACCCTTGTCTTTACGTTTTGAATCATCACGTCCTCCTATTTGATTTTAGCCACTAAGCCTTCCTGTCTTGGTTCAGCGTGAAATGGAATTTTCCGCTTCTAAAAAATGCGAATGTATCTGGGGACTCTGTCCCCAGACCCCTGGGGTTTTTAAGGAATAAAAGGTAGCTCTGGATATCAATATAACCCAACAAAGTAGGTGGGGAAACCGTACGGCTTCCCCAGACGGATATCCGTCGCAACCTCATTTGGTTATCCCTCAACGGGTCGCTCCCCAGCGTTGCCCGTTTCCGTTTCACCAAACATAGATAAATATACATCTTTCCCTCTTTCCTGTCAAACCATAGATATTCCCCATGGGCCGTGGGAGCGGATAAAATTGTTGCAGGCGCCGTGGGCGATGAGTTATAATTTGTTATAGGGGGGGCTACTAACGTGCCTACCTTAAGTTTCTTTTCTTCTTTCTCTTTTTCTTTCTTTTTCTCTTTCTTCTTTTCTTTTATAAAAACTGGGAGGGTTACATGTGCAAGACAGGAATTTTGCCGTACTATTGAAAGAAAAACTTAAAATATTCTCTTTAATAAAGCAATCAGATTCCTAATGTAATGTACATCGTCTATTGTTAAGATTTTGCCTCTATAGCTGAAAGGGGACTGCATGTACTATTGCATATCATGTATTTAATAGGAACGCAAGTCCATATCGAAAATTAATCACAAAAAAACCCCAAAAAGGGCTGAACTATTACCATATTTCCAGACATTCTGGAGAGGCTGAATTAATCCTGGAAAAACGAGAGATGGTATATGAGGAGGCCAAAAAGGAAAATCCGATGCGTTGGGCGTCAGGTAAGAGAAAAAGCACATGATTGGATCAGTTAAGGCGACAACAAACTTGACAAACACCGGGCATATCTTCAAATTATTATGGAATAATTTTGTCAGAAAGTGTATAATGATTTTGATATGGCAGTAATTACATCGTTGGCAGAAATTGTCAGCAAGCTTGATGATAATACCACCTATACCCTTTTTTTAACGGGAAAGGGGGATTATGAGGGCTGTTTCAGGATTGATAAAGCCCTGGGATCAGAGATAAAACACAATCATCTTGCTTTCGAGGCCTTTGAGATAGTGGAAATATATCAGAAAGAAAATAGAATTGATGAGAGTGTAATAGTAAATAAAATTGAACATTCAATTAAAGAGAGATATTACCGGCGCCGGGAGCTGAAAGGCCGGGGACTGAAGAGCGATTTGCATTTTATCGTTTCCAGGATAACCAGATCAGGCAGGTACTTAAAGGAGGAGACCAGCGGCAGGCAGCTTTCACAGGATCTGAAAGGTTTGATGATCAACTCCAGGACTTTGACTATTGTAGAGAAGAAGAGTAATGCGCATAACATGCTGCAGGAAATCACCGATAATCAGGGCAGGATTAAGATACATAAAGGAAATAAGCTCTTCAGCGAACTGAGCACCAAAGAGAGAGCAAAGTATAAAATAGGCGACGATTATAAAATAAATCCCTTTGAATCAGCGAACAATGTGATCGAGCATCATAAGGATTAAGCTAAGGATTAAGCTTTAAAAGGCTTCCCCCAGAGTAATATAGAGTTGCGACCCTTCCCTGGAGAAGGCATAGTCTATGCGTATGTTAGTCTTCGGCTCCTGCGTAACAGCAAAACGCAGGCCGCTGCCGCCGCTTAATTTGAGATCAGTTAGGGAAAAACCTGCCAAATCCGGGGCGACCTGGCCGACACTGCCGAATATAGCGCCGCAGAAACGCCAGATCACCGGAAACCTGTATTCAGCCTGAAAGCCGCTGAAAATCTTATCCAAATACCTGTTGTCAGCATAACCGCGCATTATGCTATTGTTGCCAAGGGGCGGTAGATTCCTGAAGGGAACATTTCCGCCGCTGATTTTCATAATATATTGCCAGGCCAGCACCTGCTCCTTATAGATACGAAGGAATTGACGGTAATCAAAGTTTGCCTGGAAAAAGTCCTCTTCACTGCCGATTTCCCTTCTATAGATAGTTGTTTTAAGATCTATCAGCAGGCCTTTAGAGGAAAAGGATCTACTGTCGCGCTTGTCCCAGGTGAGCTGAGCGCCGATACCGGAAATACGGGTACCGCCGGCGCCGTTTATATCTCCCGCTTCCAGAAGACCCCCACTCTCAATATCTTGTATTTCTACGTAAGAGAAATCATATACCGGGCCTAAATAGAGATTGGGCAGTATCGCCTTTTTAAGGGCGCAGGAAAGATCAAAACCTATTGGTGTATATTCTTCGCCGCTGTCCTCGCTGGCAGCTGGTCCGATACCGTAAAAAGTGCCCGGGTAGTTATAAAAGCTCACCAGTGCTGATAAATTGTAATCATCATCGCCGAAAAACCATTCGCTGGTTGCCGCAGCTTTAAATTGATTCTTCTGAGTATAGATTATCTTACCATTGATGGTATCGAGCTTTTGTGATTCCCCTTTGGGGTCAGGGAAGTGATAGTAGTTTATTAACAGCCCGCCCAATAGGCCGGTTCCCAAAGAGTAGGAGAGTGCCGGCAGAGCGGTAATGCCCCAGGTTTTATCCTGATCCGCGCCAATATTGGGAGAAAGAAAGATCAGTATAAGAGCTGTAATTGCCACCAGGCTGGATTTTCTATTAGACATGTTATACATCGCCATCATTTTCCTGACTGATTTATCATTGCCATAATCAAATAAAATTTGCAAGCATGGAAATTTTTAAAGACCAATTAACCTCAGCAGAAAAGTGA
>DRHE01000289.1 GCA_011049745.1 Spirochaetales bacterium
ATACTCTTTGAAAACAGCCTGAAAATATTTGAGCTGCGTCTGAGCGCCTGCCATGCCCGGGAGGGTAAATTTGTCACCGATGTCAACAGAGAGATAGAGGGCTCACTCTTCAAGGATTCAGAGCTGAAGCAAGATTATGGTAGAGGTTCTTTATGGCCATACTCGTGGCCTGGGTTACTATGAAATTACGTATTCTGGTGCGGTCAGTTTCTTTTACTAAAGTAAAGGATATTCCTGCACTTGAGGTGGAGCGGAAGGAGTTCTCAATCAGGTAACGCACCTTACCGCCTATGGTGAGGGAGCGCTGGTCACCGGGCAGGAAAAGCTCAAACTCCAGGGCTTCACCGGTTTTCACCCGGCCGGTCATGGTTATCAGGAGTCCCTCGGTGGATATATTGTCGATGGATATAACCTTGAGATCCTCGCGGCTGACTGTAGCCCCGGCCAGGGCGCATATAGATCTTGGCAGCCGGCGCATTTCCTCTAATTCAGATTCTTTGAGCGGCTGAGCTCTTCGGATCTCCCTGATGAACTTTTCAATCAGGAGTAATTGAGCTTCAGCCTGATAATTGAATTCAACTCCCAGCACCTGCTCCCGGGCGCCATTGTCCCCTTTCGTATGGACCAGCCGGCAGGGGATATCTATAGACTCTGATGAATAGGGGAGGGTAAAGGTAATACTGCGCACTTCCTCATAAGATTCCGGCATATTGACTACGACCTGCATGCCGCTTCTGCTGATGTTGAGTGATTTACCGGAGAAAGTATTCTCTTCTGTGATGAATCTGACCCTCTCTGAATGTGCTACCCTAATGTATTTTCTCTTGTCGGTCATTACTTTTGGCGCCTGTGACTTTCTATTTAACTGACATCAGCAGGTTAAATATCGACCTGAGTTGGTATAAAATTGAGAAAGTAAAGTGGTTATCCCGCTGATAGGGCTTGAATTAAATTCTATTAACTATTCTTCCGATATTATTAGTAGGGAGAAATGGTATGGACTGGATGAGTGAATTAATAGCTAGAGAGAAACATCTCAAGCAAGAGATTACTGAGCTGAAAAATTCCGCCGGTAAGCCGAAAATAGGCCTGGCCAGGCGGGCACACTTCTATAAGCAGATGCGGCTGCAGATTGATGATATCCAGTCCCTGCTCGACGATTATCTGTGCGGGCGCAATGAAAATGAATGCACAATAATGAGTTACAAAGCGCGTCTGGGTCTTCCGATTTTCAGCCACCTGCATAGTATCTACTCAGCTTCCAAATCCAAATAATTTCCTTTTTTAAGATAAAATAGAACTATTTCACTGGCAAAGATCCAATTCTAAAGGTAGAATATCAGGGGGTAAAGCAGTGGGATTATTACTGGAAAGATTAAAAGAGAAGAAACTACTGGTGGGTGACGGCGCCTGGGGTACAGTGCTGCAGAAGAGCGGATTAAAAGCAGGGGAGTGCCCTGAAGAATGGAATGTCACTCATGCCTGGGAAATCAGGAATATAGCTTCTCAATATGCCCGGGCCGGGGCCGATATAGTGCTGACCAATACCTTCGGGGGCTCTTTCTTCAAGCTCAAGAAGTACTCACTGGAAGCAAGGACCAGGGAGCTTAATGAGGCAGGTGCGCGCCTCTCTATAGAGGGCGCCGCCGCCGCCGTTTCCGGAGAAGGAGCCTCTGGTTGTTTTGTGGCCGCCTCAGTGGGACCCACAGGGGAGTTTCTGACGCCCCTGGGCGTGGTAAATGAAGAGGAAATGGAGGCGGTTTTCGCCGAGCAGATCTCGGCCCTGCTCGAGGGAGGGGTTCGGATTATTGTAATTGAAACCATGACTGCAATCGAAGAGGCGCTCTGTGCGGTGAGGGCGGCGAAAAAACTGGACAGCTCAATCGATGTGGCGGCAACCATGACCTTTGATCCTGTGCCTGGTGGCTTCAAGACCATGATGGGCGTGGATTGTGCCAGGGCGGTAAAGGAACTAACAGCCGCAGGGGTTGATTTTTTAGGTTCCAACTGCGGTAATGGTATCGACCAGATGATCCCCATAACCAGGGAAATCCGCCGGTATACCGAACTGCCTATATTGATACAGTCCAATGCGGGCAGTCCGGAATTAATCAACGGCGAAACTGTTTTCCGGCAAAGCCCCGAGTATATGGCTGAACGGGTCGGGGAACTGGTAGAGGCAGGCGCTGACATAGTGGGCGGCTGCTGCGGCACTACCCCGGATCATATTGCTGCCATTAGAAATGCGATCGATTCCCTTTAGGTAATCAGCCTACTCTATCCAGATCTCAATTTTCTGATTTGAGTGCTCATCCTCCACTTCCAGTATTTTGCCATCCGCCTGGTCGCTTAAGTCGCTGAACAGGGAGTCAAGATCGATACCCTGATCTTTGAGCCTGCTCTTTTCAGCATGGGGTATAAAGGATTGGGCAAAGCGGGCTACACCAAAGGGAAGAGTTAAATTGACCCTGGTATTTCCGCTCTCTTTGTCCGTTACCCTGATCCTGATGGTTCTACCCCGGCTTTTTATCGTTGCCTGAGCATATTCATCACCGCTTGTTTCTAAAGCCTCGATTAATTTAGCGCCCTCCTCGGCGGTAATATGGCCTTCCTGGATCATCTGTAATATTTTGAGTTTCTCTTCACTGAGCATCTATTTCTCCCCCTCTTTGCTTTCTTCTGTAACAGCTTCTGCAGTATCGCTTTTCAGCAGTTCCGCTGCCCGGGCCGCATCTATCTGACCTTTCTCGAGGCGCTCTATGATTTCCATTCTCTTTTTCGCATCCGGAGTGCGCTTAACCTGGTAGCCCATGGTGCGGATAATGGAATCGAGCATGCCCCTGACAGTGGGATAAGAAATACCAAGGGCTTTTTCCACCTCCTTGATATTTCCCCTGACCTTTACAAATAGTTCCACAAATTCGAGCTCTTTTCCGGACAGGTAGAAAATACGTGATGCATTCGACTCGAAATTTCCCTCAATACGGGTTTGACATCCGGGACACTGAAGAACCCGAACCCTCAGATTCTTCCCGCATACCGGGCATTCATGCAGTAGTTTCTTTTCCATAACAACCTCGCTTGATAATAATATATAATAATATATTAAATAAATCAATAATTTAATTGATATTCTTTAAAATAATAGAGAGTATTGTAATAATATTGATTTTTAGCTAATTATTGTGTAGAACGGTTATACGGTCAATAAGCAGCGATTTATCAGCTGTTGCAAGGCAGGCAAGTTTAAGCTTGAGATCAGCAGCAACTCCGGCAGAGGGCAAAATCAATTCCCTGCTCTGTGCGCCGGCAGTAATTACCACCTTAATTGTCTCTTCCTCTTGAGGGGATAAGCTTATGGTTAAAGATCTCTCTGTTTTAAGGGTAGACAGCATTTCCTCTGGTACGTTCGGTACGTTTGGCAGGGATATGAGGCCGTTGCCGGCGATG
>DRHE01000290.1 GCA_011049745.1 Spirochaetales bacterium
ATATAACGATAGACTGATCCCCGGTTAATAGCGTCAATTGCCACATCGGTGTCTGAATATCCGGTTACCAGGATGCGGATAATATCCGGATATTGTCCGGCTATTCTTTCCAGCAACTGGATACCATTCATTTCAGCCATTCGCTGATCAGCAAAAAGAACCTGGAAGGAATGTTCAGCCAGGATTGAAAGGGCTTCTTTTCCGGAAGTGGCAGTGAATACCTGGTATAGATGGCCAAAAAGGCTCTGAAAGAGAAATAGATTCTGTTTATCATCGTCTACATAAAGTATGCTGTGTTTTTCGGGTTTAGCCATTATTTTTAAAAACCCCGCTCGCGCCGTCCGGAGAACATCCTCTTGAACCGTAAAGTTCAAGTGGGTTTCCGCATCAGCGAATCATGCTTTCAGGCATTGCCGGATGGCAATCAACAACTGAAATTAGGAATCCCGTAAAAGTGGTTTGACCCAAGAAGATAAAAATCTCCTCGCGAACACAGCAGGGCTCGATTTTAAAATACATTTTTAAGTACTTCTACACTATAAACCTTCTTTTGATAATTAGTCGTGAACAATTGTTGGCCCATGACCCTGGAGGCTTTCTTCGACTCTTCTTAGCAGCGCTTTAGTAATCCTTTCAGCTTCGATGGTTTCCGGAGATGGCTGCTCTTTGTTGTTTTTCTGGTGCAATATCCGTTTTAATTTAAAAAGTTCATCAACCAGGTTTAACGAAACAAGCAAAGATATCTTTAAAGGCTCCGAAAGACGGCTCTCCTCCGTGATTTCATCAATCTTAGCTCTCAGGTATTCAGCAATTTCACTGAGATTTTCGATATTATCTCTTGATTTGATCGAAAAGGAGGTCCCCAGGATATCAAACCTGAAAAATTTATTCTCCATAGGCTAAAAGTTAGAAGATATCCAACTCTTGCTTTTCTTCTTCATCAGGTTCTGTTTCAAAGATCAATGACCCCGATTCTGATGATGCAGTTTCGGGGGAACTATTTTCATCTGCAGTCGATGTTGTTTTTTTTTCACTTTCCGGTTCAGTGATCTCGTCTTCAAGCTGCTCAAGATTTTTCATGGCTCTGACTATTGATTGTTCAATTTCGTCTTGATCGGACTTGAATTCCTGCACAAGGTTTTCCAACTCCTCCATCCTGCCTTGAGAAGTATCAATGGTTTTCTTCAGAGCTTTATTCTCTTCTCTGAGCATATTAATCAGCTCAATAGCCTTAATGGTTTTGCTTTCCAGCAGGCGGATCTGATCCAGATGAATCATTATTTATCTGCCCCCAGCGCTGATTTTGCTTTATCAACCAGGGCATTAAAGCCCTGGGGGTCTTCTATAGCCATGTTTGAGAGAATCTTGCGATTCAATTCGATCCCGGCAGCTTTAAGGCCGTTAATGAATCGGGAATAAGTAATTCCATTCTGCCGGCAGGCAGCGGAAATACGGGCGATCCAGAGTGAGCGGAAAACCCGTTTTCTATTTTTACGGTCACGGTAGGCATAGATTAGCGATTTCGCAACTGCATCTTTTGCGGTTCGCAGCAGTTTACTCCTACCGCCCCAGTAACCTTTGGCTTGTTTGAGTATTTTTTTTCGTCGATTTTTCCTACGTGTTCCGTCAACAGCTCTGGGCATTTAATATCTCCTTACTCTTACCCGTATGGCAATAATTGTTTAATTCGTTTTGTTTCAACGTCACTCAGAATAGCTGCATGGCGAAGATTCCGTTTGCGTTTGCTTTTTTTCTTGGTAAGAATATGGCGCAGCCCCTGTTTTTTATAGCGGACCTTCCCATTTCCGGTTAATTTATATCGCTTCGCTGCGCTTTTTCTGGTCTTCATCTTTGGCATTCAATCTCTCCTTCTGCAAGGTCTCTTTCTTACTAAATCTTACTCATTTTTTGGATTTCGCGCTCAGAAACATTGACATAAATCTTCCTTCCATCTTGGGAGGACTTTCTATGTTGTAAGAATCTTCAAGCAATTCCAGCACTTTGTCAAGTTTATCCTTACCCAATTCAGTATGAGCTAACTCTCTTCCTCTGAATCGTATGGTTACCTTTACTTTGAATCCCTGCCCCAGGAACTCTCTTATATGTTTAGTTTTAAATTGAAGATCGTGATTTTCAATTTTGGGCTGCATCCGTATCTCTTTAAGCTTTATAGCTTTAATTTTTTTCCTGGATTCTTTCAACCGTTTTTCCTGCTCAAATTTATATTTACCGTAATCCAGGAGTTTGCATACCGGCGGATTGGCGTTGGGTGATACTTCAACCAGATCCATATCGGCCTCTTTTGCAAGATCCAATGCTTCCATTGTAGGTATTATACCTTTTTGATTACCCTGATCGTCAATTAGCCTGATTTCTCGGGCCTGTATCCATTTATTGATCCTCAACTCTTTAGACGCCAATGTGCCTCCTTTAGCAGTATCACGGCCTCCCGCTTTTAATGTGCGCGGGAGGATCATTGTTAGATACCAGGAGTAATATATCATGGTTGGTAAAAAGAGTCAAAGGGGGGAGGAGAGAGGCTTATTCTCTGACGGCTGGAGCTTCCGCCCTGATTTCAGTCAGTTTATTCCATTTATCCTGCAGATATTTTTTAAAGATATACTCTTCATGGTAATCGTGAGAAATTTCTTCAATAGCCCGGGTCATATCATTGAAGAGTTCTTCCAGGTTCGCCATTAATACAGGTTCAATGCTGCAGCCTTCGGGAAAATTGTATTCAGGTGTAAAGGTAGATTCCTTCAATCTTTCCAGTGGATTGGCTTTCTGGTTAGTAGTCAAAAGCTGGGAATCTTTTGCCTTTAGAACCTTCCCAATATCCACCATTATCTTTTCCGCAGAATAAGCAGTAATGGCTTCCTTTTTACCTTTAACCTGAATATCTCCTAATCTGGTACAGCGTAGATAATCTTTAACTTCATTATAAGTATCCTGGGTGAGCAGAATATCCCCGGGATTAGCAGCAGATTCCATCCGGGAGGCAATATTTACCGTATCACCATAAATGTCACGGTCTCTTCTGATTACCAGTCCGGTATTCAGCCCCATACGGACATTGAATTTTTGTTCGTCAACCTTGTATTGGTTATATTCAGCTATTTTTTCCTGGATGGTCATGGCGGCTAAGGCGGCGTTAAGTGGATGTTTGAAGGTAACGAGCAGGCCGTCTCCCATTTTTTTAATCAGATTCCCTTTAAACCTGTTAATCGAGGAAATAGATATCTCTTCAAATACCTGGATAAGCTTGATCAGGGTGGAGGTATCCGCTTCAGAGCTTTTTTCGGTATAACTGACGATATCAATAAAAAATACTGTGAGCACCTGGGAATTTTCTCTTCTGAATTTAAATTCCAGTTTGGTATGTTCTATCAAGTTATCAGATTGATCTGCCAGTATCACTCTCTGGGCTTTGGAGACCCTTTCTGTTTTCCCGTTCTCCAGAAACTGAATCAGGCTTTCGCGAATACTTTCAGATGAATTCCCCTGACAGAAGGCCGGCAGTACTTCGCGAAGGCTTTTTTGCACAGCTTTTTGATCAGAATAGATTAATTCTAGTACCAGAGAGAGCACCTCCGTGGATACGGAAGCCTCCAGGTTATTCAACAGCTTAATAATTATTTCTTTATCTTTAGAGTTGAAATAATCATTTAAGATCTGAACAGCGTAATCGTCTCCCAATGCCAGCAAGGCCTGTAAAGCCTCTACCTGGATCTCTTTATTTTCATCCTCCAAAAAGAAATACATTCTATTGGTTAAAACATCGCGAGGGATGTTCTTTTCATTAATTGCGATATTCTTAAGTATGGAGATTGATAATTTTCTTACCATAGTTTCGCCGTTAGCGGCTGAAGTCAAAAGGGGTTGTAACAGGGTGGCATCGCCATACTTTGACAGAACTTCAGAAATCTGGATTTTCTGCTCCAGGTCACATTCAGCCATACCCAGTGACTTTACTAAAGGAGGTAAAATGCCTTTAAGATTTCTCAAAGTCATATGTTTCAGAGTGTTAATGATCAGGCTTCTCGAGTAAGTATCCAGATTGGGGATTAGCAGGAGCTTAAGCAGGGCAGTAATGAATATTTTCGGCGGTAAAAAGCGCGCTCCCCTGAGATAGCCGTTAAGGGATGGCAGGTTTGAAAGCGGAGCTCCAAGAATATCCTTTGCCTGTTCAATTACTATCCGGTTTTGAAGCTGGCAGAGGGTTACAACACAAGTCTCTTCAAGAAAGCGGATCCGCTCCTGGCGGCTGAAATTCAGGATTTCTAATATCTTCTTTGCTGAGTTCCTTATTTCCAGGGTACCTATAACCCTGGTTAAACGGTTCAAACGGCGCAGCAGAGAGGGACGGTTCAGATTGATTTTAGAGAGAGTGAAGGAAATCTGCAG
>DRHE01000291.1 GCA_011049745.1 Spirochaetales bacterium
AAAGAACTGTAAACAATACAGATGGGCTGGAGTTAGTGAGCTACAGCAGGAAAGAAGATAAAGTTGACATCCGCATCGAGGCTAAGGTCAATTTTAATTCTATTGAAGCTCTGTCAGCCATGGATAACCGTAATGAAAATAGTTTCTCCTTGCTCAGTGAACAGGGAAATAGAGTTATAAGCCAGATTATTTACGCGGGCAGCGATGGCGAAGCACCAAGCAGGGATTCTTTAGAGATGATCGAAACTTTTTTTTCAGGATATAGCCTTACTTTTATTGTTGAAACCCCGTCTGAAATATATAAACATAACCTGGGTGAGCTATCTGCGGATAAGAGGAGTGTGACCTATAAAATCTCAATTCCTGAGATGTTGGGTGATACTATGAAAAAAATATTTGAAGTTGCCTGGTAAAAGGGGGCAATTGATGAAGCGTTTTTGTCAAAATATAACCATTCTCATTTTATTAACTTGGGTTTTAGCCTGTGCCGGTGCACCACAGCCTGTTCAAGAGCATGATGTCACTGAGCAGAGTAAAGGCGGCAGTGAAACAAGCTCCGGGGTCGATCTTGGCGATGCTCTCCGGAGGATGGGGGAGTTCCTGGAAAATGGAGTAGAGAAAATTGACCAGGGAGCCATATCAGAGGGAATCAGTCAGCTTGTGGCTGTTTTAGCTGAAAAAAGTAAGCTGAGCAGTACGTCACCTGAGATTGAGGAGTTTGCTTTTCGGGCGGAAACTGAATTGGCCAAGCTCGGAGCAGCGCTGGAAATAGAAGCGGGAATGGAGTGGCTGGGTGATGATAAGAACCAGGTCAGCGCCAGCTCGTTGGACGGCGGCACAGATAAGGGTTTGAATCCAAGTGTTATGCTTACCCTTAATCTCGGCGGCGGCAAAGCCCTGGTTTCAGGCGCCCCGATATTCTTTGAATTCATAAAGGGAACGGGACTCTTAACCAGCTTCGTAAATACCAATGATTACGGGCAGGCGACCTGTACAATTGCCAGATTAGAAAACAATAACCAGGAAAATATAGTAAGAGCCTCTCTGATCTACCGGATAAAGGGCTACTCCTACACTTTTAAGGGATTGGAAAAAGATTTTGTCTATCTGCCCCCTGCGCGGAAAGCTACTATCCTGGTTATGGAAAAGGCAGGAAACCAGGTAGCAGAGGACCCGGTTATTTTAGATGCTGTATTCAATGAATTGAAAGAAGTTGCTTTCGATTTTTCACATTATAACGGTCTATTGCTTGGTGATAATTTTATGAAGGTATTCGGCGGCGAGGTACGGGCTATTAAAAAAATGGGGCTGGAAAAAGAAGTTTCATACCTGGTAATGGTCTTAAATGACGGCTACTACGTAAAACAGATTGAAATGGGTGGTAAGAAATATAATATCTTTAAATCCCAGACTACGGCTACCACCAGAATTATCAGGGTTAGTGACGGCACTATTCTGTACTCGGGTACTGTACAGGGGGTTGGCGGTCAGGGAGGCGATATGCAGAAAGCTGTCCTGGATGGCTTCAGAAGAGCAGCGGATTCCATGGCAGCAAAGATAGAAAAGGATATCAAGGAAATCATGAAGGCGCTCAACGGCGGCGATTAAAGAGAATGAAAGAAAAGCTTAAAAAGTATTTAAAGATTCTCACGATTGAACTTGAAGAATCCCTTGAATATCTGGAGTATCTGCTGGAAGTACACCGTTTTCGTGAGGGAAAGGGAGAGATTACCCATTACGTCTATTTAGAGAATGTTACCGTACTGACAAATGAGCTTTCCGGTATGAAGAATTTTTTGAAAATTGTTAAATCCTTGAAAGCTGACAATTTTCGGGAACTGGAATCTGTAATACTCTATCTTGAAAAACAGGCTGTAGAGAGTGTAAAGCATTTTGATTATCCGGAAGCAGTACATATCATGTGCCAGCGGAAGCTGGAGAAAGTTAAGAGATTTGTATTGGAAAACTGATGGAACACCATGCGCGGCTTCTCTGGGAGAGCAGGCTGAAAAAAATATTTGTCAGGCTTGATGAATATCTTGAGGAAGAGTATGGCCGCAGGTATCCGCTTCATCCTGCCAGAGCGCAGAGAGGTTCAACGGCAAATAACGCCTATGACGGGCTTTTTAATGTGGGCGCCAGTTTTTCCGCAGGCATAGGTTCAAAACATGGCCCGGGATACGTTGTTGAGGTAAGAATGGTGACCCTGAGCCATATCCCTGCAAAGATCAGGGTTGAAATTGAGGATGTTGTTCTTGAATACCTCCAGCGCGAACTTCCTGTTGAATTTCCGGAAAGGGAGCTGCAGGTAGCACGGGATGGCAAGATATATAAAATTTTTGGAGACTTAAGTTTGGGGATATTATAATTTTATATATTTTCCTTGAAATCATTAAGGCAAGTGGGTAGGATTAGCCTACAATCCCGAAAATAACGTATATAGTACAGTAGAAAAGAGGAGTATATGGAGGTTCAACTTAAGGAACTTATCGAAAGAATAAAGAGCGAGGGAATAAAGAGCGCCGAGGAACAGGCCGAACAGATTATCGGTGCAGCTGAAAAGAAAGCATCTGAGATTATTCTGAAGGCAACTGAAAATGCCAAAGAAATAGCAGATAGGGCTGAAAATGCAGCGGCAAATAGTGAAAGAGCGGGCATAGAAGCTCTGAAGCAGGCAGGCAGAGACCTTATTCTGAATGTTCAAGCCAGGATAATTGATCTATTCAAAGCAATTGTGATAAGGGAAATCGGTTCAGCCTTATCTGAAAATGTGCTGGCAGAGATTATTATTACGGTGATAAAAAACTGGACAGACAAGGGTATAGATGCGCTCCAGCTATTAATTTCCAGTCAGCAGGGGAAAAAGCTTGAAGATTATTTAATGTCAAAACTGGCCGCTGATTTCAAGAAGGGTGTAGAGATTCTACCTTTGCCGGGAAGTGCAGCCGGTTTTCGTATTTCAGAGAAGAACGGCTCTGCATATTACGATTTCACCGACAGGGGCATAGCCGAGTTGCTGATTGAGTATTTGAATCCCAGGATAGCCGGTTATATAAGCGAAGCTGTCAGCGAAAAGCAATAAGGAGCCATAACACTTTTGAGCCAGTATTATTATCTTGTCTCAACCCTGTCTCTATTAAGCTATGACAGTGAACATATGGCATCCACAGAGTATTTCCTGGAGCAATGTGAAAAATGGCTGACAGCCGGAGATTATCTGATTCTAAAATATGCCAGTATAAGTGAATTTGATTTCCACAAAGCCGGTTGTGCTCTATTAGATAAATGGCAGGTGTGGGAAGTTAACTTAAGAAATGAGCTGGTTAAACTCAGAGCGCAAAAAAAGGGGCTTGAGGTGGATGCTTACCTGGTTGAAGTTACTGAAGTGCTGGGAACTGCTGATATTGCGCGTGAAGCGGCAGCCCAGGAATCCCCCTTAACTGCAGAGGAACTTTTAAATCGGGCGCGCTGGTCTTTTCTTAATGATCTTGAAGTAGGCCGCTTTTTTACTATTGAAAAACTGATTATATATTATTTGCGCTTGCAGATCCTGGAACGAAAAAGGTTATTCAATAAAGAAGCGGGTAGTGAGCGTTATAAGAGTATTTATCAGCATATAACTAAAGAAATTGCTGGAGAAGGTGTAGATGAGTGATAGCACAGGTAAAGTTGTCGGTGTAAACGGCAATATGGTTTCAGTTGCGTTCGAAGGGAATGTCTCATTAAATGAGGTCGGCTATGTACTATTGGATGAAAAGAGACTTAAGTCCGAAGTAATCAGGATTAAGGGGAAAAAAGCTGAGCTCCAGGTTTTTGAGATGACCCGTGGTATCGGTATCGGCGATAAGGTAGAGTTTACTTCTGAGCTGTTAGCCGTTGAACTGGGGCCCGGTCTCCTGGGCCAGATATATGACGGGCTTCAGAATCCACTGCCGCAGCTGGCTGAGAAGTGCGGATTTTTCCTTGATCGCGGGGTATACCTCTCTGCATTAAATGAAAATACTCTCTGGGAATTTACACCAGGCGCCAGGGTGGGCGATACCGTAAAACGTGCAGACTCTCTTGGCACTGTTCCCGAAGGTATCTTTAAGCATCAGATAATGGTCCCTTTTAACCTCTATGATATCTATAAGATTAAAAGCATTGCAGAGGCGGGAAAATATAAAGTAAAAGATACGATTGCCGAAATAGAGGATTCTGAAGGTAAGGTTATTTCTCTGACCATGACTTTTCAATGGCCGGTCAAACGCCCGATAAATGCTTATGCAGAGCGGCTTAAACCTGGTGAACCCCTGGTGTCAAGATACAGGATCATCGACACTTTTATCCCTGTTGCACGCGGCGGCTGTTACTGTATTCCCGGCCCTTTTGGCGCCGGTAAGACGGTGCTGCAGCAGAATACCAGTAGAAATGCCGAGGTGGACATTGTAATAATTGCCGCTTGTGGCGAAAGGGCAGGCGAGGTTGTTGAGACCCTGCGTGAGTTCCCGGAGCTTATTGATCCGCGTACGGGAAAAACCCTGATGGAACGTACTATTATCATCTGCAATACCAGTAGTATGCCCGTGGCCGCGCGTGACGCCTCTGTTTATACGGCTGTTACCCTGGCTGAATATTACCGGCAGATGGGCCTGGATATTCTGCTTCTGGCAGATTCAACCTCACGCTGGGCCCAGGCCATGCGTGAAATGTCCGGGCGTCTGGAAGAGATTCCCGGGGAAGAGGCCTTTCCTGCTTACCTGGAATCTGTTATTGCTTCTTTTTATGAGAGAGCGGGAATAGTCAAGCTCAATGATGGACGAATTGGTTCGGTAACCATCGGCGGTACAGTCAGTCCCGCAGGCGGCAACTTTGAAGAGCCGGTAACCCAGGCCACCCTGAAGGTTGTCGGGGCCTTTCACGGGCTCTCAAGGGAG
>DRHE01000292.1 GCA_011049745.1 Spirochaetales bacterium
ATCCAGCATGTTAATATCGGGCAGGTAAAGAAATGAAAAAGAATGGCCTGGACTGGCGCCTGCTTAAAAGAATGGCGCCATACGTGCGCAGGAACACACCCCTGGTTGGTGCTGCCCTGATGCTGATGGTTGTCATGGATCTGTTACATGTGCTTCATCCCTATCTGATTAAGGTGGGAATAGACCGGCACATCCTGAATAATGATTTATCCGGATTACTCCGACTGGGAATTACCCTGGCAATAGTAGTGACCGCGGGTTTTATTATAGAGGTCCTCTTCAATTATATGATTGAATATCTGGGTCAGCGGCTTCTCTTTGATATACGTCTTGATGTGTTTAAGAAGGTCCTTTACCTTGACAGCAGCTATTTTGATACCACCCCGGTCGGCGCGGTTATGACCAATATAACCAACGATGTTGAAGCAATAAGGGAATTTATTTCCTACGGAATTGTTACCATTGTCGGGGATCTGTTGAAAATCGGTTTTATATTAACCGCTATGCTGGCCATCAACTTCAGACTGGCCCTGATAACCTTTCTTACCCTGCCAATATTTATTATAACCACCGCCTTTTTCCGTACCAGTATCCGCCGTGGTTACCGGGGGGTAAGAAAGTCAAATGCCAGGATAAACACTTCTTTAGTAGAGACTATTACCGGAATCAGGGAAATAATCCTCTTTGACAATAAAGGTCCCAGCATAAAACGTTTTACCGGCTATAACCGGGACTACCTAACCTCATTTCTTAAAGTCATACAGAGTTTCTCTATCTTTTTCGCTGTTTTTGAAATGGTATCCTTTCTGGGAATGATTATGATCTTATTATTCTCCCACTTCACCCTCGGTGTTTCCGTTCAGCCCGGAGAAATATTTGCCTTTTTCTCTTATATCAATATGTTCTACCAGCCGCTGCGCCAGATGGCGGAAAAATTCAATACTTTCCAATCGGCCATGGCTGCTTCGGAGAGGATCTTCTCTCTAATTGATAAGGAGATATTGATCCGTGACCCTGCAAAGCCCCTGCAGCCTGAAGTTGAAACAGCCGAGTCGGTTGCCTTCAAGAATGTCTGGTTTTCATATAGTGACCCGGATAATCCTAATGAGGATCAACCGGTGTTGAAGGACCTCTCCTTCACCATCCGCACAGAGGAAAAGGTAGCAATTGTCGGCCATACGGGATCGGGAAAAAGCACAGTAATCAATCTGATAAACCGCCTCTATGATATTCAGCAGGGCTCGATAGAGATCAATGGCCTTGATATACGTAAATATTCATTAATGGATTTAAGGGCAAGGATAACTACCGTGCCCCAGGATTTTTTCCTGTTCAGCGGCACGGTGGCCGAAAATATTACCCTGAACCGCCCGGGTTTCAGCTCTAAAGATATAGAAGATGCGGCCAGGGCGGTAAAGGCGGATACCTTTATTCAAAGACTTCCACAGAAGTATAACCAGGAGATACTGGAGCAGGGCAAATCTCTTTCTACAGGCCAAAAGCAACTGCTCTCCTTTGCCCGGGCCTTTGCCACAGATCCGGCCATCCTGATTATGGATGAAGCAACCTCTAATATCGATTCAAAAACTGAAAAACTGATCCAGGAGGCTTTAGACAGATTAATCGAAGGAAGAACGGCAATCATCATAGCCCACCGCCTTTCCACAATCAAACATATGGACCGCATCCTTGTGCTTCATAATGGCCGGCTCGTGGAAGAGGGCTCCCACAGAGAATTATTAAAAAAGCGGGGGATATACGCCCAGCTCTATCGAATGCAGGCTATTGCTTAAATGGTAATTGATTAATGAAAAATACTTATATCCAGGTTGACCGCCTGAAATATCCTTTAAAGGTCTATTATGAGAGCAGAAAGAATTCAACAGTCTCAATAGGAAAGAAGGCAGTATATATACGCATACCCAACTGGCTGAATAAAACGAAGAAATTAAAGATCCTCGAAGAGCTTAAAGGCTGGGCCCAAAAAACCTTGAGGAACAAGCCGGGCTATTTTCTACCGCACCTCAGGGAGTACTACAGTGGTGAGATCCTTAATGCCGGCAACCGCCGCTACATATTACAGATCAATTATAAAGATAAAAAAAGCAGTTCAGCGAAACTTTTCAAAGGAACCATAGAGCTCTCTATTTCAACCCGCCTTACTGAGGAAAAGAGAGCAAAACATATTTCCACTCTTATAAGCAGATGCCTGTCTAACGAGAGACTCCCTGAACTGAAAGAGAGGATATTAAAACTCAACAACAACCTGTTCAGACAGCGGATCAGCAATATCTTTTTTAAATATAATAAATCCAACTGGGGTAGCTGTTCTGCTAACGGAAATATCAATATCTCTACCCGTCTGCTCTTTGCGCCCGATCAGGTATTGGATTATGTGTGCATACATGAGCTCGCCCATCTTATTGAGCACAACCATTCACCTGAATTTTGGTCCCTGGTCAAAAAGGCCATGCCTGATTATAAGAAACAACAGCAGTGGCTGAAAGAGAACCAGGACAAATGCTGGTTTTAGAATATCGACAAGTATTTCTGTAGATTTTCATTACAGATTCCAGTCTTGATTGGCTATAAATACAGAAAAGATGCGTTAAAGAAAATTGTAAGCAGCTCACTCTTTAGAAAATAAACATGCATATTATTTTGAACCTTGTTATAATCTTATTTAAGATACAAGAGCAGGCATGATCTGAAAGGAAATAACTAACTGTGCCACTAAAGAAATCAGAATTATACAGTTCGCTATGGTCAAGCTGTGACGAATTAAGGGGCGGAATGGATGCAAGCCAGTACAAAGACTATGTGCTGGTCATGTTGTTTGTAAAATACATAAGCGACAGGTATTCCGGTGTTACTTATGCGCCTATTACCATACCTGAAGGCGCAAGTTTCAAAGACATGGCAGCGCTCAAAGGCAGGCCCGCCATTGGTGATGACGTTAATAAAAAGATCATCGGGCCCATTGCAGACGCCAATAAATTGTCCGGCATGCCGGATTTCAACGATGTCACCAGGCTCGGCAGCGGCAAGGAAATGGTTGACCGCCTTTCCAACCTGATTGCCATTTTTGAAAATCCAGCTCTCGATTTCAGTAAAAACCGCGCCGATGGCGATGACATTCTGGGTGATGCCTACGAATACCTGATGCGCCACTTTGCTACTGAAAGCGGAAAGAGCAAAGGGCAGTTTTATACGCCTGCGGAAGTCAGCCGCATCATGGCAAAAATCATCGGCATCAGCAATGCCAAAACCAGCGCCTCAACCACGGTTTATGACCCCACCTGCGGGTCGGGTTCTCTACTCTTGAAGGTCGGGGATGAAGCGGGAACAAGCATCACCCTTTACGGGCAGGAAAAAGATTCAGCAACATCAGGTCTTGCCCGCATGAATATGATTCTGCACGACAATCCGACGGCGGAAATAAAACAGGGCAACACCCTGGCAAATCCTCTTTTCTTCAATGAAAGCGGTGGGCTTAAAACCTTCGATTATGTGGTGGCCAATCCGCCGTTCAGCGACAAACGCTGGGGCAATGGTGTTGACGCCGTAGGGGATGTTCACGGTAGATTTAAGGGTTTTGGTATACCCCCTGCCAAAAACGGCGATTATGCCTTTTTGCTTCACATCATCCGTTCACTGAAGAGCAAAGGTAAAGGGGCGTGCATTTTGCCGCATGGAGTTCTCTTCAGGGGAAATGCCGAAGCAAAGATTCGAAGGAACATCATGCGCAAGGGATTCATCAAGGGCATTATCGGCCTGCCTGCCAACCTCTTTTACGGCACAGGCATTCCGGCCTGCATTATTGTGATCGACAAAGAAAATGCCCATAACCGCAAAGGCATTTTCATGATCGATGCCGGAAAAGGATTTATAAAAGACGGTAATAAAAACCCTGGTGGTGGATGATAAGTGGTTGGCGATGATAGGGAAAGCCATCCAGACCGAGATGGATAGAATCAGCCAGCGGTTGACTCAGCGGATTAAAGAACTGGCAGAACGCTACGAAACGCCATTGCCTGCGCAGACCAGCGAAGTGGCTGAGCTGGAAAACAAAGTATCCGCGCATCTGGAGAAGATGGGGTTTGTATGGAAGTAAAAGAGGGATACAAGCAGACTGATGTGGGAGTGATTCCGGAGGATTGGGTGGTGAAGAAGTTGGGGGAATGTTTATTTAAAAATCCTGAATATGGAATCAATGCACCTGCTGTACCATTATTTGGTGCTTTGCCGACTTACATAAGAATTACTGATATTTCAGATGATGGTTTGTTTATTAAAAATGATAATGTTTCAGTGAATCATCCCCAGTCTGAACTATACTTTTTAGAGAAAGGTGATTTGGTTTTTGCTAGAACAGGAGCAAGTGTTGGTAAGACTTATTTATATAATCAAGAAGATGGCAAACTTGTTTTTGCTGGTTTCCTTATACGTATTAGGCCAAGGCAAAAAATTCTTGATTCAAAATATTTAAAGTTTTTCACTCAAACAAGTTTATATTGGAATTGGGTTGGTGTTAATTCGATGCGAAGCGGACAGCCTGGCATTAATGGACATGAATACTCGCAACTACCAATCCCCTTCCCCCCCACAAAAGCTGAACAAACCGCCATTGCCGCCGCCCTATCTGATGCCGATGCCTTGATACAATCCATGGAAAAACTCATTGCCAAAAAACGCAGCATCAAGCAGGGAGCCATGCAGGAACTGCTCAAGCCCAAAAAGGGGTGGGTGGTGAAGAAGCTGGGGGAGATCGCGGACATTAACATGGGACAATCCCCTAGTTCTTCAAATTATAATGCATCAGGAGTTGGTTTACCCTTAGTGCAGGGGAATGCTGATATTGATGATAGAAAGACAATTATTCGAAACTATACATCACAAATAACGAAAAGATGTAATAATGGCGATATAATAATGTCAGTTAGAGCTCCAGTTGGTGAAATAGCACTATCTACATTTGACGCCTGTATTGGGAGAGGTGTTTGTGCTATCTCATATCCTAACGCCTTTCTTTATCATTATTTGATTTTTATTGAGTCACAATGGGCAAAATATTCTACTGGTTCTACATTTGATTCAGTAAACTCTGATACTATTTGGGCATTGGAAATAAATACACCTCCGCCGCCAGAACAAACCCGCATTGCCGCCATACTCTCCGACATGGATGCCGAGATAGCCGCACTGGAAACCAAGCTCGCTAAATACAAGCAGATAAAGGAGGGGATGATGCAGGAACTGCTCACAGGGAGGATACGCCTGATATGAAGGAGAACCAGAACATAGAATGGAAAACGTCCTGGCGTGATGAATACATAAAGTGGATCTGCGGCTTTGCCAATGCGGCTGGCGGCACGCTCGTTATCGGCAAAAACAATAAAGGTGTATTTATTTCCAATGCCCAAATAGTATCAGAGTTTACTGAATCAAATGTAGAACCAGTAGAATATTTTGCCCATTGTG
>DRHE01000293.1 GCA_011049745.1 Spirochaetales bacterium
CAAGGATATTGTTCACATTGTCAACAGCTTTTAGAACGCCTTTGCCCAGAAATCTCTTCTTATCGCCGTCACGCAATTCCACGGCTTCATGTTCGCCTGTGGAAGCCCCGGAGGGAACCGCAGCCCGCCCCATGGATCCATCTTCAAGATAAAGCTCTACCTCTACTGTAGGATTGCCACGGGAATCAAGAATTTCACGCGCCTCTACATGTTCAATAATACTCATGGTTTTTCTCCCTTTTCTAAAACTTACTTTAATAAATATGCAGGGGATGCAGCTTCCATGTCAAGGGGAGAGAGCGGCCGGTTTAAAGGGCGTGAATTCGATATCGGGCAAACTTTATTGACGAGGTAAGGTATGGTTGAAGGCTCTTCTTGACCATCAGGCCGGGTGCATCTACAATAATAGAAATGAGATATTCAAAGCTTTTGGGTAAGACTATTCGTGAAGATCCCCATGGCAGCACGCGTGAAAGCTATTCTCTGCTCATAAAGGGCGGATATATCAGGCAGATGGGTCATGGGCTTTTTTCCTTCCTGCCTTTAGGAGTGCGTGTGCTCAAGAATCTACAGAACCTGATATCCGAAGAGGTGGAGAAACTCGGCGGACAGGAGGTAAATGTACCCTTAGTCTCTTCAGCAGATATCTGGCACAAAAGCGGTCGCGATCAATGGATGGGAAAAGAGCTGATCCATTTTATTGACCGCCATGGCAGGGAGCTGGTTCTTTCACCCACCCATGAAGAGACCATGGTTGAGCTTATCCGTTCCTCAATGTCTTCCTACCGGGATTTGCCCTTACTTCTCTACCAGTTTCAGATCAAGTTCCGTGATGAAGAGAGGACCAGGGAGGGACTGGTGCGGACCAAGGAATTTTTAATGTATGATTCCTACTCATTTCACCGCTCCGGTAATGACTTGAATAATTTTTTCCCCAGGGTTTTCACCGCTTTTGGCAAAATCTTCAAGCGCTGTAATATCGAAACCATAGCTGCGGAAGCCGGTGTGGGTTTTATCGGCGGTGAAAAGTCATTTGAATTCTTGATGCCGTCCGGGGATGGTGATAATGTGGTTGTTCTCTGTAAGAAAGGTCATTATCGCGCAAATCGGGATATTGCTGTGGGCAGTAAAAAGCATATGGGCGGTGACCCCCTGGCCATGGAGAAGGTAGAAACTCCCTGCTGTGTGACGATGGATAAACTGTCGAAATACCTCAATATCGACAAACACCGGCTGGCAAAGAGTGTGGTCTATTTTACTCCTGTTGGCCTGGTAATGGCTGTAGTGCTGGGTGATTTTGAGGTGGGAAAAGAGAAATTATCACGCTATCTTAATACCCCGGTATTAAGACTGGCTACAAACGAAGAGCTGGCCTCGGCAGGATTGGTGCCGGGTTATTTATCACCGGTGGGCAATACTGATAATATCCGGGTAATTGCTGATGATACAGTAGTTAAATCGGCAAACCTGGTTTTCGGTGCTAATGAAGAGAATTTCCACTTCATCAACGTAAACCATGGTTGTGATTATGAGATCGCGGAAATAGCCGATATTTCACTTATCAATAAAGAGAGTTCTTGTCTTTTCTGCGGCGCCCCCTTGCAAGAGGTACCGGCAATCGAGGTTGGTCATATTTTTAAGCTGGGTAACCATTACTCCCGGGTTATGAACCTGGTTTTTCATGACGACAAAGACCGTATTTCCTTTCCCCACATGGGCTGTTACGGCATCGGTTTGGGGCGCCTGATGGATGCAATTGTCGAGGCAAATCATGATGATAGAGGCATTATCTGGCCTCCGCATCTGGCGCCTTTCCAGGTTTTCCTGATGGCCATCGGCAAATCGCTTAGTGTAAAGAAGCTGGTAGAGGAGCTTCATGAGGAGTTGGGCCATATAGCGCTATACGATGATCGTGAGGATTCGCCGGGAGTTAAGTTTAAGGATGCTGACCTTATAGGAATTCCTTTAAGGCTTGTAGTCTCTGCCAGGCATATGAGTGAGGGCATGGTGGAAATACAGGAAAGAAGGAGTGGTAAGATCACCCTGGTTCCACAGGAGAAGATTAAAGAGACCATAGACTCACTGATCGGAAAGGAGTAATTGAAGTATTGTTCCCTTTAACAGATGAATTTATTGAACGATTGATCTTCGCCATGGAAGATCAAAAGCACCGGTTTATAGTCGATTTTAATACCGGCGATATTCTTTCAAGTGATGACGATCTGCCTGATTACCTGGAAATACCCCTCTGGCGGCAGATTGAGGGCTTCAGTTTAATGGAGAAGTTTGTTTCAAAACTGCGTAATCCGCTGCATAGAGAGCCGCTCCATTCAGTGCTCTCTTCAGGAAAGGGAGTCTTCAGAAATTTTAAAGATGCACTTAAGAAAAATGGACAGCTCGAAAGGCTCTGGTTATCCTTCAAAGAAAAGGAGATGCGGCGCATAGTAAGGGATTGGTATAATGAGCAGCGGGAGCTTAAGGGTTTGCAGAGGCTGGGGCCGGAACCGGAGGAGACTGAAGAGCTTCTGTTAAGTGATTTTACCATTAAGCCGGGAAGTAAAGAGTACCTGGAAGCAGTGATAGAGCTTGACCGGCAGGCCATGCTTGAGAATATAGAGAACTTAAGGCCTGAAAAGATAGAAGAGCTTTACCGTAATAAGCGCTCGCTTTTGCCCGCTCCTCTAGATAAAAGGAGTCTTTTGCTCGTAATCGAGACCCCTGAGGGGGAGCTGGCTGGTTTTGCCTGGGGAGTAGAAACTGAAAACCAGCTTGATTCCTCTGCAGAAATGCGCCTGGTACAACTGGCGGTTGCCAGGAATTTGAGGGGTCTTGGCCTGGGCAAGCTGCTCCTGCACCATTTTGTGCAAGAGACCGGCAGTCTGGGCATGTGCAGGCTGGTTGCTGAGCTTTCCGGCCCCGCTCTTAAACTGGCCGCTTTTTTTAAAAAGCTGGGCTTTGTGAATAGTTCTGTGGTTATGGCTCTTGACCTGGACAACCGGAAGGAAGCCTAAAGAGCGCCTAAAGAATTTCGTTTTTCAAGAATAATCTCTGCAGCCTCTTGAAATCCCAGGGCCCCCTCTTTTTCAGTTATATAGCGGGGAGGGTGGCTGATATCCTTAAGGAAAGGGATGATATTTGCCATGCCGATTGAATGTTCCAATTCCTCAAAAAGGGGTTCGTCATTCGGTGAATCGCCGGTAAAGAGCATTTTATCCTCAAGTTGTGAGATTTCTCTGCCGCGGGTTCTCTTGAGGTAGGATTTTACCCCCTTTACCTTATCAAAATCTCCAAACCAGCAGTTAATGTGGATGCTCGATATCTTGTATTGTGCCTTTTCTTGTTCTATGATCCGGCATATCCGGGAGATATCGCTTTTGCTTAAAGGCGGTACATCCTCACAAAAGTCGATTGCCAGATCTGAGATCCGGTAGGCCTGGTCAGCGGATATCCTACAGGCGGGTACTTCGGCCAGGACCCGTTTCTTAATGATATCCAGACCTTTTTGTGCCGCCTGCCGCTCACTTTCAGAAGCCAGGTAGAAACGTTCCATCTTTTTTTTCTTCCGGTTGTAGGAAAAACAGAAAGCGCCGTTCTCACCGATACCCGCTGCTACCGGCCACATTCTGGCCAGGTGATCGCACCAGCCCGCGGGCCTGCCGGTAACTAAGACCAATTCCAGCCCCGCTTCATGCATTTGCCATAATGATTGAAATGAACCTGCGAGGAGCATACCCCCGGTTGTCATGGTATCGTCAAGATCGGTAAAGATTATCTCCAGGCTGCGGCAGATGAGGGCGGGTATTGAATTTATGCTTTGAGGGTGCGGCGCCATTACGGGAGTTTGATCAGGAATCCTGCTTTTCTCTGAGCTCTTCTTTCAGGAGCTCTTTTTTCAGACTCCGGCGAATTTCCTCTGCCTGGCCGTGGATCCGGCCCAGTTCTTCCATAACCCTGTCAACGGCAAACTGGCGCAGGTCCGAACCTTCGGGCGCCATTTCCCTGGCTTTTTCACGAAATTTCCGGCCATCATAAACCCTGCTTACCGTATATAACATAATATCATGGCTTACCAGATCTTCGGTCAGCGACTTTTTTTGCGGGATCAGGACATTACCGTTAATAGCAATGAATACTATATTTTTGTATGATTTCAGATAAGAATCAATGTCTTTTAATCCCCGTTTGCTCTCCGGGTCCCAGGAGCGGTAGCGTGTGCCTGCGGGAAAGACCAGGATAATCCTGCCGGATTTTCTTAAGCGGAAGAGTGTTTTTAATGCAGCCATATTGATATGCTTCCGTTTTTCCGATATAGCCCGCATTTCCTCCGGATCTTTAAGGTCCTGTGAAGCGCTCTGAGGAATAATTACCACCCGGGTAAAGATCTCAGCAAAGCTGCGCACTATTCGGTTAGTTTCACTTAATTTGGAGCCGGCCACTGAAACTATTTTTTGAGCGATGGTTATGCCCTTCTCTCCCTCTCTTTCCATGAGCTCATAGAAACAGGGAATGTCGAAGTTGCTGTAATGTTCCATGAGAATAAGGCAGGATTCCCCCTGCTTAGCCTTCTTATAAAGCTCGGCCAGGTTTTCAAGGCCCTGCAGGCGGCTTCCCGGCAGCATCAGGTCATTGACGATCTGCTTCAACAGGTTCTTGTTGTCCGGCTTGCCCTCCTGGTAGACATTGGCTGCGGTTATCAGGCCATTGCCCGTAGTATTTACCAGCATCTGGGAAAT
Source organism: Spirochaetales bacterium (assembly GCA_011049745.1). Taxonomy (GTDB): domain Bacteria; phylum Spirochaetota; class Spirochaetia; order SZUA-6; family DRHE01; genus DRHE01. Next base: position 4,734 of record DRHE01000293.1, read on the forward strand.
TATGGCTTTAAATTTATCCGCTACATTCAGCATTTTGTTACTCCTGTATTATACCGGTAAATTTAACTACAAACTGGTTGCCTTGTCAATCGATCTACACCGCTTTTCAACAATCGGCAGCTTCAGGAAAAAGGCTTTGCAATATCCTGAATATATGTTATTTTAGTGATCACATGCCGCATGTATATCTCTAATACTATTTAATAAGGAGGAATCATGAAGAAGATTCTAATGGTTCTACTGGTACTCATTGTAGCCATGTCTGTGTTTGCAGGCGGACAAAAAGAACCGGTCAAAGAAGAGGTGGTATTTTACATCATCAACGGTGCCGAGCCGCCTTCTCTGGACCCCTCCCTGAGTGAGGACACCACCTCTCACAACATTCTTA
>DRHE01000294.1 GCA_011049745.1 Spirochaetales bacterium
CACTCATTATTATCCTGGTTGTTCTACTACTGTTAGCAGGCGCTGCATTCTTTGCGGGCTGGATACAACTGCTGCTGCCGGCGGAGACCTATGGTGTCATATTTACTAAAACCGGAGGACTGGATAACAAAGTTGTCTATCCGGGAGAATTTTCCTGGAGGTGGGAGCGGTTGATCCCCACCAATCTGACCCTCTATAAGTATAAGCTGACCACTTATAAGCTGGAGAGTACCTTCAAGGGCACTCTGCCCTCTGCAGAGACCTACTCAAGTGTCCTACAGGAAAAGCCTGATTTCTCCTATGAGATCAAACTGGCGGCAGCTTTAAGGATTCGTCCTGAAAAACTCGTGGATCTGACTTCAGAGAAAAAGATCACCCCTGATAACCTGGAAGATTTTCTAAAGAGGCGCGCAGATACTTTTGCTAAAAAATTTTTCGAGATTATCCTTAAATCACCGGAAGGTGCGCCAGGGGAAACCATTACAGCTGCTGCCCTTACGGAAAAGTTTAAGCAGAGCATCCCGGATTTCTTTCCTGAACTGGAAATAACAGATCTCGCAGCGCTCAACATAAAACTACCCGATATGGAGCTCTACTCGCGCGCCAGGGAAAGCTATTTCAGGATAATGGCAGCACGTGAAGCCTCGCAAGCGGAAATTGCCGCCCGGGTAATGGCTGAGCAGGAAGTCCATTATCTCAGCCAGCAGCGGGAAATAGAAAACCTTGAGCTCTTGCGCCAATACGGAGAATTATTAAGCAAGTACCCTATTCTTATTAAATTCCTATACCTCAAATATCTCGAAGATGGGGATAAGCTGCAAATCCCGGAATTGAAAATACCGGAATCGATATTGGGGGATAGTAAGCAAAATTGAATGGGGGATATTTCTTCAACTTTGAAAAACTTGCCTATGTGAAAGGGGAAAAACCGGCAGGGTGCATCTTCTGCATGATTCGTGACCGCAATCCTGAAGTAATTGACTTAAGTGTTTATCGTGACGAATTCTTCGCAGTTTCAGTAAACCTGTACCCCTACAATCCGGGACACTTGCTCATTTTTCCCCTGCGCCATATAGAAGACATCAGGGATTACAGCCCCCGGGAAAACCGGCGGCTCGAAGAGCTGCTGAGATATTTTTTGGATCTCTCCGACCAATCTTACTCTCCACAGGGTTATAACATCGGCTATAACATGGGAACCCCGGCCGGCGGTTCAATAGCTCATCTGCACCTGCACCTGATTCCACGTTATCACCGGGAACTGGGTATTGCGGATCTTATTGCCGGGAAAAGAGTGCTGGTGGAAGACCCCAGGGAAACGGCGCGCAAACTAAAGGGAAAGATTGCTCAAGCTCCTTTCTCCAACGCTATAAGCTGATCCATAAAGTTATAGTATTCTTCAATGAGTTCAGCATTTCGTTTCAGGATCTGAACCAGAGTTTCATTCCTGCCTCTTTGAAAGTGAATGGTCTTGAGTATGGATTTTACGCTTTCCATTGGACTGGTTATAAGATCGTTAAAAATATTCTTAATCCCCAGCAGGCACTCTTTGCCCTGTTCGATCAGCTCGAAAGCCTCCCTGTCCTTTTGGGAGATAAACGACCGGTAGAGTTTCTGTTCATTTACATCCGCGGAGCGGCCATATTTGAAACGCATCATGGCCTTGCCGTCATCCTCGTCGGGTGAAAGAGAACGGTCGAAAAGCACAATCTTGGCTTCCAGTTCTTCCAGACCGGCTGCGCACTGCATTAGCCTGTTCTGGATGAGCCGGTTGGTGGATAGCACATAGGCTGAAGCGAGCTGCACACCCTCTTGAATAGTGCCTTTATATTTCCTGGCCAGATAATTGTACAGGATCTTAAGGGATTTATTGTGACTGAAAAAAGGAAGACCACGCTCACGGTCTTCGGTGCTCTGCTTCGGCACGTAATAGTAGAGCTCTAAAAGCTTTGATCCCTTGAATAATTCATCTATCTTCTTATCCGCGACCCTCTCTTTTATTGCCTGTTTATGCTCATCCAGCTGATCCAGAAAACGGTTCTTGATTGAAGCAGTGTATATTGCTTTCAAGTAGAACTTGGGCACATTAAAGATCAGGCGGTAATAAGGGTCTCTGCGGAAATACCTGATAAGTTCCATAACCGGCACTTTGGCCCTGAACTTGTGTATGGCACTTTCCAGGGCTATTATCGATCTGGTCAGATCCGTGGTCCGCAGTTCCAGTTCTTCCGGGTTATCTTCCAGCTCCAGTTTATTGGCACAGTAGAAGCGCACCAGCTCTTCATGAAGCAGCCATTTCTTACCTAATTGCGAGGCCAAAAAAATACCGTAATAGAGCTTCTCTAATTTATCCAAAAGCAGCATGACCGGAGCATGTTGAAAATAGGGATGCTTCTCCGCAGGATTTCCACTTAAAGTATAATTAAAATGAGTGAACATGGAGGAATAAGAAAAGAGCACAATATTCTTTAAAAAAATAAGAGGCTTGATCCCCTCTTCCAGCTGGCCGAAGAACTTTTCAGGAATCTGTTTTATATATTCATTGAAATTTCTGAGCACTTCTTTCTTTAGTTCACCTTCAGAACCGGTCTTTTCATAGATCTCTTCCAGTTTCTCCAGGGGCACCAGGTCAATCAGTTCCTTTTTTACCTCCTCGTAGTTGGCTTCCACCAGGGAAATGATCGAATCATTGCGAAACTCCGGCTCAAGGTTAAAACCTCTAAAAAAATCCAATAACGGATAGCAGGCTGTATAAAGATCGTAAAGATAATTGGCAAATTTAGGGGTAAGATTCCTGGTTTCAAAGCCGGTGAGACCGGGATTGCGCTGACGAATGCTGTACTTCACCCGATTAAGCTGCATTTTCACAAAAAGCTCACGTTTGCTCTTGCCGGTGAGCACTCCCTTCAGCCAGAGTAAAACCTTAAAGAACCAGGAAATGCGCAGCATCTCTTCAGAGACAAGACGTTCACGTTCATCTTCCTTAAGAGTAACAGGAATAATTTCTTCTCTATCTTCCTGTTTTCCGCTTCTGGAGATCTTATTCAGTAATTCTTCTCTTTCTTTGTCCGGGAGCTCTCCGGAAAGCTCCTCCAGCCTGGTCTTTTCAACCATAGATCTACTCCAAAAAGTTTCTTATCATTAACAGTCTGCCTTCATCAACACTTACTCTTACTTCACTTGCCGTAACACAGTTGCTGATGCCACTGACTCCCTGCTTACCTCTTTCCCAGTACATGGTATCAAGCGGCCACTTTAAACCCGTAGAAGAGATCCCCCTGACTACAGGATCTAGCGGAAGAAATGATATCACTTCTCCCTCTTTTCCGGAAAACTCTATTATGGATTCGATTAAAGCCAGCCGGGAATACCGGAATTTTCCCCGTGAGCGGATGGTGGTGTATCCGCCGGATAAAGAAAAAACCGATACTGAGATCGGTCTGGATATTTTACGGGAAAGAGGCTATAAACGGATTATCCTGGCAGGGGGTGGCGGAGGCCGGCTCGATCATATCCTGAGTATCGCACAGCTCTTAGAGCGTATTGATGGACCGGATATCTGGCTCACTTCCCGTGAACGAATTGTGGTAATCGATTCCATAATAGAGTTTTCCGG
>DRHE01000295.1 GCA_011049745.1 Spirochaetales bacterium
GAGGAGGAGAGGGAGAGGCTCATTAAAGAATTGAAAGATGCTCTCGAGAAAGTCAAAACCCTGAGTGGTTTGCTCCCGATCTGCGCAAACTGTAAAAGTATTCGGGATGATCAGGGTTATTGGCATCAGGTGGAAGAGTATTTGCTTGAACATGCCGATGTTCTTTTCAGCCATGGTATATGCGATAAGTGCGTAAAAAAGCTATATCCGGATCTGATGTCAGAAAACGATTAGAGAATTAATAACTAATTATTTACCGGGAGATCCTCCGCAGGCCTACAAAAAAATATTTTGCCAATTCATTTTACACTTCTTAAAAAATATCTATAATTAGTTATTGTAGTTATAGAAAAGCAGCAAGAAAGAATAAGTGATTTATATGGCAATATAAAATATGGAGGTATGAGAAATGGGAATATGGGACAAGATAAAGGGAGAATTTGTAGATATTATTGAGTGGACCGATGAATCAAGTGACACCATGGTATATCGCTTCGAGCGGTATGGAAATGAAATAAAATATGGCGCTAAGCTGGTTGTGCGTGAATCTCAGGTAGCGGTTTTTATAAATATGGGCAAGCTGGCTGATGTATTTGAGCCCGGCATGTATGAGCTCGAAACGGAAAACCTGCCCATACTCTCCACGCTGTTAGGTTGGAAACATGGTTTTAACAGTCCCTTTAAAGCTGAGGTTTATTTTGTCAATACCAGGCGTTTTACAGACCTTAAGTGGGGAACCAAGAATCCGATTATGATGCGCGACGCCGACTTCGGTCCTGTCCGCCTGAGGGCTTTCGGCGCTTATACTATCAGGATCTGTGATGCTGAAAAATTCATAAAGGAAATTGTGGGAACTGACGGTCATTTCACCAAGGATGAAATTACTGAACAGCTCAGGAATATTGTAGTGTCAAGATTTTCAGATGCTCTGGCCGAGAGCAAGATCCCCGTGTTAGATCTTGCGGCGAACTACAATGAACTGGGCGAATTCATGACCAAGCAAATAAACGGCGAGTTCGCTGAGTATGGCCTGGAGCTTCCCAAACTTCTTGTTGAAAATATCTCGCTGCCGCCCGCGGTGGAAGAGGCTATAGATAAACGCTCCAGCATGGGCGTAGTTGGAGACCTCTCCAAATATACCCGGTTTCAAACCGCGAACGCCATACAGGATGCTGCAGCCAACCCAAGTGGAACAGCTGCCGGCGGCATTGGCATGGGCATGGGATTTGCCATGGCCAACCAGATGGGACGGGCAATGGCTCCGCAAGCCCAAGGAGCTCCGTCAGGAGGCGGTGGTGCGCCGCCGCCGCTGCCCACCGAGGTCAGCTACCACGCAGCAATCGGCGGCAAACAGAGCGGCCCATTCACTATATCAGTGCTGAAGCAAAAGGCTCAGGCAGGAGAGATCACTCCAAAAACACTGGTGTGGACAAATGGTATGGCGGGCTGGACCGCTGCAGGCAAAGTTGCAGATCTCAAATCAATATTCGGCCAGACACCGCCGCCCCTGCCCCCCGGTTAAGGGATAACTGAAAAGAGGGATTCTTATCCACGCATAAGCCGGAGGCCTGTGAAGAAGGCATGGAAAACGAAATAAAAAAATCAGCTCCCAAGCATCGGTTGAAACAGAAAGATCTTGTCATGAAGATCTTCTCTCTATTTGAAGAAGAGTATGAGAAGACGGAAGTGGAAGCGATCTGGGATAATAAAATCTCAATAAATAAAATAAGAGCTTTTCTTAAAGAAAGTGCTCATGTCAGCTACCAGAGTAATCAGTGGATATATACTCAGTTAAGGCGTTACGAGAATGAGCTGGGTGTGAAGTTGTTCCGGAGAGAGTCCTCAGCATCGGGGGATGGGGGGTTCAGCCTCTCCATACATGACCAGATGACGAGATTTTACCAAAAACAGCATCTTTATGTTACAAAGAAGATAAAAGTTGTCAATGGGGTTTTTGACAAGATCAATAATGATATTACGGAAAGAAGGTTGAACCGGCCGGTAAAGATACTACTTGGCGCCGGCAGCACTATTTACCATCTGGCAACAATCATCGCAGATAGATCATGGCAGGACAATCAAAAATACTCGATCTACACTCATAATTTGGGCGCTCTGAAAAAACTATTGGAGCCCACTGTAAATTATCGAAATATTGAAGTTTTTACGCCAACCGGCAGGATAGACCCGGTTACTTATACTATTCTCAGCAAGTGCAATGATCTCTATAAATCAACTGATTTTGATTTTATTATTATGGGTGCATCATATATTATTAACGGCAATCTCTATGAAGAGTCGGATGATGAGAGAGATTTGAAAGGGTCGATTTTAAAGGAGTGTAAAGGAAAAAAAATCCTCGTGCTCACCAAGCAGGAATTTACCGACCATTTGAACAGGGAGTTGGTTTCTTATGGTTCTCTGAAGGATTTCAATCATATAATTGTACCGCACCTGACCATGCATGGAGGTGTGAAAAAAAAGTACGATCTGCTCTTCGAAGAGTATGAGGGTATCTTATCTCCGCAGATTATTCACTGGAACTATATTATTTATAAAATTCTTAGCTAAAGATCATACCATCGGAATAATTCAGGCAGGATTATTTTTCCTGAAAAAGATCTACCGGCCTCCTCTACCACGCTTTTTGAATCCGGATACTGGTTCCAGCAGATATGACACAGCAACAACATCTCGACACCGGCTTTTGTAGCAGTTTCACCGGCTTGATAAGCGGAACTATGTCCATCTTTTTCAAGCACGGGTAGATTAATGTGAGAAGCGGTAGCCTCATGAGCCAGTACTTTGACCCCGCGAGCACTGGCCGCTATTTCCGGACATGAAACAGTGTCTGATGTATAGAACAGGGAGGTTGTCCTGTCCTTAACTTTTACCATACTGGAGGGAACGGAATGATGACCGGGTACCAGTGAAATACTTATTCCAGGTCTCTTGAATTCACTTAAATAGGTTAATGTAAAGCCCAATTTATCCGTGTTCAACTCCAGCAGGTGAATCAATGCCCGGGCTTTCCGGCGGGTAAGGTTGTCGGAGAGAACCCTTAGTTCTTTTTTCCGGTTCATACAACTTAAGGTCTGTATCAAGGCCGGATAACCGCTAATATGATCGGCATGGTAGTGGGTAAGAATAACTATATCAAGGTCACACGGGTCCAGGCCCATTTTTAGAATTGACTGGACAGGGTTTCCGGAAGCATCGACTAATATTAAAACCTCTCCATTGCTTAAGATGAAAGAGGTAAAGCCGCTATCTGCTGCGGCTACAGCGCATGATGTGCCCGAAAAAGCAATCCTCATGAGCTAGATTATACCTTACCCTTTAAGAATAGATATCTGTTCGGGATCCAGAGTAATAGTGATCTTATCTCCTGGTGCTAACTTTTTCTGCACCTCTCCCTTGCCCCTTATCAGCGAACCGGCCAGGTCGAGCTGGTAATCGATAAGCTCCCCCACATAAGCTGCCCGGGTTACCCGAACTTCGTAGGTATTCTCTTTGCTGTCACTCCTCTGTCCTGCTTCCCAGAGAAAACGGATATTCTCAGGCCGCACAGCCACGTCCACTTCCTGTCCGGTCTCAAGGCCGCTGTTCCTGCCGGTGATCATAATCCCTTTACTCACAGCCACTACCGCCAGTTCGCCGCGGATCTCTTTTACCCTGCCATGAATAAAACTCGTGGTGCCCATGAAGCCGGCCACAAAGCGGTTGGCCGGACGGGAATAAACCTCCGCCGGTTTGCCCAGTTGCACTATTCTACCGTTCTCAAGCACTGCTATACGATCTGAAATGACCATAGCTTCAGTCTGATCGTGAGTCACATAAATAGTGGTCACTTTGGATTCTTTGTGAATTTGAGCGATCTCAAATCTCATCTGCTCACGGAGAATGGCGTCAAGATTGCTCAAAGGTTCATCCAGCAGCAGAATGTCCGGTTCCAGCACCAGGGCCCGCACCAGAGCAACTCGCTGCTGCTGTCCTCCGGACAACTGTCGTGGGTATCTACTCTCCAGACCCTCCAGTTTGACCAGGGCCAGTGCCTGTTCCACTTTTTTCTTTATTTGATCGCCGGGGAGTTTTTTTATCTGCAGACCAAAGGCCAGGTTTTGAAATACCGTCATATGGGGCCACAGGGCATAATTCTGAAAAACCAGGCCTATTCCCCTCTTCTCGGTTTCATGATCTTGATTCAAAAGGTCTTGAGAGCAGAGTATGTA
>DRHE01000296.1 GCA_011049745.1 Spirochaetales bacterium
CTTGTCAGGAAAGTATAATCCGACTATTCTGCTGTAATGGCGGAGCATGGCTTTTATTACCCGGCAAAGGGACGCCTGCTTTTACGGGTAAAGGTGACACCCGGGGCAAATCAAAACCGTATCACCGGTATTAAGAACCAGGAGCTGTTGGTCAGGATTAAAGCGCAGGCCGAGAGGGGAAAGGCCAATAAGGAACTTCTGAAGTATCTTGCCGGGCTACTGGAAGTTCCGAGGTCACAGCTTATTATCTCTTCAGGAGAAAGCTCGCGTCATAAGCTTATTTCCATTCCCCCGGGAATGGAGAAGGCGCTGGATAAGCTCAAGAGATAACCAGGCCTTTTTCGTAGTTGTTCGGCATGGGTAAACCATAGCGGTTGCATTTATAAATTATGTTTTGTTAATCGCAATAAATATTGTAATTCTTGCTCAGGAAACGTTTCATTTCATTTAGAAATTTTAAAGCGTTCTTTATCGCTTCTTTGGCATCATCTTCTTCAAAGCCGGTAAAGATATCATAATCGCCATTTTCTCTGTCATCTTTCAATCTGTTCAGCCAGCGACCATATTCTTTCTTTATTTTTCCTGTTTTGATAAAATATAAGCCAAACATTGTTTTAAGAGCGCTATGGCTGTCTACTGTAATTTCCTCTGAAAGCAGAACCGCACTTGTTGCATGAAACATAGAATAATAGGCTCTGGATATTGCATCATCTATAAATCCCTCTCGACAAAGCGTTCTGGCAGCATTCAGTTTCTCCGTGCTTTTTTCAATCTGGCTTTTTATCATTTCCCGCGCGCTGTTTTTCATAGAGTGATACCCGTTTTTTTTATCTCTGCCATAAAAGGTGTGGACAGCGTCATTTTACGTTTATAATCTTCTTCTGTGTAAATTTTTAATGATACATCGATACCCCGTTCAATCAGGAAATCAACCACCTCATCATAAATTCCATCAATTATCTCATTGCTCCGCTTTTTCAATACAAGCAACAGATCATAATCAGAATCAGCTTTTGATATTCCTTTTGCCCTTGATCCAAATAAAACAGCTTTCTTGAGATTATCGCCTATTTTTTCCCCCAGTTTTCTGGTAAACTCTCGTGCAATCTCAGTATCAGCCGCTTTTGCTTTATCGTACATGATTCCGGCCTTTCTAATCGATATATACAATAATAGCCGGGCGGGCTATCAGTGTAAAGCTGAATACTTGTTAGGAGATAACCAGGCCCTCTTTGCCCCTTTCCACCTTTACCTTATCTCCCTCTTTGATCTCACCGGCGATGATCTTTTTTGCCAGCGGATTCTGCAGCAGGTTCTGTACTGTACGCTTCAAGGGCCTGGCGCCGAACAGAGGATCATATCCTATTTCACCTATATACTCTCTGGCCTCTTTGCTTATAACTATTTTAATCTTCTGTTCACTTAAGCGCTGCTCAAGGTGCTCAAGTTGAATATCAACAATCCTGACAATATCCCCCCTGGTCAGCCGGTTAAAGGTAATGATCTCGTCAATACGGTTCAGGAACTCCGGTCTGAAAGTTGCTTTGAGCAGCTCATCCAGCTGATCCTTTATTTCGGCCATGTCTGCTGTCTGCTGGATCAGACCGCTTCCCAGGTTGCTGGTCATGATGATAATGGAATTCTTGAAATCAACTTTTCTACCCTGGCCGTCGGTTAAATGTCCTTCATCCAGCAGCTGGAGCAGGGTGTTGAAAACGTCAGGGTGGGCTTTTTCGATCTCGTCAAAGAGAATAACCGAGTAGGGCCGGCGTCTGACCGCTTCGGTGAGCTGTCCCCCCTCTTCGTAGCCCACATAACCCGGGGGAGCCCCTATTAAACGGGAAACTGAGTATTTTTCCATGTATTCGCTCATATCGATACGGATCAGAGCCTTTTCATCGGTAAAGAGAAACTCAGCCAGGGTCTTGGCCAGCTCCGTTTTTCCCACACCGGTGGGTCCGATAAATATAAAAGAGCCCATGGGGCGTCCGGCATCAGCCAGGCCGGCTTTATTCCTGCGGATGGTATCCGCCACTATATCAATAGCCTGGGGCTGGCCCACCACCCGTTGCTTGAGAATATCTTCCAGCTTCAGGAGTTTGGCTTTTTCCGAAGAGAGCATCCGGGAAATTGGTATGCCGGTCCAGCGCGATACAACCCTGGCAATATCCTCTTCAGAGACCTCCTCCCTCAGCAGCCGGGAAGCGCCGCTTAAGCTTTCCAGTTCCGCAGCTTTTTCCTTCAGCTTCTGCCTGGTTTCAGGCAGCAGGCCGTGTTTAATGGCCGCAGCCTGGGCCAGGTTGCCCTCTCTTTCATAACGGATTTCCTCCAGGTTCAATTCCTCGATTCTCTGTTTGAGCTCCCTGATTTTATCGATGACCTTCTTCTCATTCTGCCACTGGAGCCTTAAAACTTGCGCCTTTGACTGCAGTTCGGCCAGCTCCTTTTCCAGGGCCTTGAGCCTGTCCATGGAAGCCCGGTCATCCTCTTTGGCCAGCGCCTGTTTTTCAATGTCAAGCTGCAGTATTTTACGCTCAATCTGGTCGAGCTCAGTGGGCTGGCTCTCGATTTCCATTTTAAGCTCGCTGGCAGCTTCATCCATCAGGTCAATAGCCTTATCCGGCAGAAAGCGGGAAGTAATATAACGGTTGGAGAGCATTGCCGCCCCGATTAAAGCTTCATCCTTGATGCGCACCCCGTGGTGCACTTCGTAGCGCTCTTTAAGGCCGCGCAGAATTGCAATAGTGTCCTCAACCGTGGGTTCCGAGGTAAAGACGGGCTGAAATCTGCGCTCCAGAGCAGCATCCTTTTCTATATGTTTACGGTACTCATCC
>DRHE01000297.1 GCA_011049745.1 Spirochaetales bacterium
GCAGGGTATACAAATATCATGATAGACGCTTCCAAACAGGTTTACGAGGAGAATGTCAGGCAGACCAGAGAGGTAACCGAATACTGTCACCGGGTGGGGAATATATCTGTTGAAGGTGAGCTTGGCACGGTGGCCGGCGTTGAGGATCAGATAAAAGTTGCTGAAGATGAAGCCGCTCTTTGTGACCCGGAAGCCGCGGTGCGTTTTGTGGAAGAGACCGGCGTGGATATACTGGCGCCCGCCATTGGTACTGCCCATGGCATCTACAATACAGCAAACCCTAAACTTGATTTCGATCGTCTGAAAAAGATCTTTGAGCTCTTTAATGCCAAGGGACCAAGGGTGCCGCTGGTCATTCACGGCGGCACGGGTCTGAAGCCGGAGGTGGTTAAAAAGCTGGTTGCCCTTGGCGGATCAAAGTTCAATGTCTCTACTGATCTAAAGCATGCCCTGATCGATGCCACTTTTGATTATATTTCGGCAAACAGAGAGCAGTACAATCCGGGTAAGGTTGATATGGCGGTAAAAGATGCAGTTAAAAAGCGTATCAACTACTGGATTGACCTTTTAGGCTGCGCAGGCAAAGCCTGAAAACCAAAAACCAAATATATATTTAAGGAGCTTTATTGATGAAGAAGATGGAAGAATATTTTGTGCCCTGGCTTAAAGGGATAAAGATGTATATTTCTCCGCACATTGAACTGGCCTGGGAAGATAAGAAGCTGCACCGTCTGATGTCCAATGAGAACCCGCATGCACCCTCTGAGAAGGTGCTGGCAGCGATCAATAAATACGCTAAAATAGCCAACCGCTACGCTGACCAGGGAACCGTTGTTCGTACAAAGATTGCCGAGATCAATGGGATGGACGGCCCTGAGAATGTAATGATCGGTAACGGCACCAGCGAAGTCTATGATATGATGTGGCGGAGTTTTCTTGAGCCCGGTGATGAGCTTATCCAGCACACTCCCTGTTTTGGCATCTATAAGCTGCGCTGTGCCGTTTTAGGAGGAAAGCTGGTCTCTGTGCCCATGATCTATGAGAACGGCAAACTGCTTTTCGACACGGATGCGATTATTAAAGCGGTTACACCAAGAACCAAGGTGATTGTTATTGCCAATCCCAATAATCCCACCGGCAATTTTATGGCTGAAACCGATTTTCGCAGGATTGCCGATCTGGGTATACCCTTTGTGGTGGATGAGGCCTATCTGGAATATAGCGGGTCGGCAAAGTCAATGGTAAAATTAATCAAGGGTTATAAGAATATGCTGGTTACCAGGACCCTTTCCAAGGCATACGGCCTGGCAGGCTTGAGGTTCGGCTATATGCTGGGTAATAAAGATGTTGTTGCTCAAATCTCGGCAACCCTTATTCCCTGGAATGTCGGCACCATACCTATGTGGGCCGCCCTGGCAGCTTTAGAGGATCCCGAAGGACTGGCCATGAGAGTAAAATTCAACAATGAGCAGATCGAGTATATCGAAGGCGAGCTGGGCGCTATTCCCGGTATGACAATCTTCCATTCTCACGGCAACTATATACTCTTCGATGCCAAAGGCGCCGGCAAAAAGGGCGATGATATTGTGGCCTATGCTCAAGGAAAGGGCCTCATCTTAAGACCCCAGAATGGAATGTACGGCAGTGACGGTTTCTTCAGAATTACTATCGGCACTGAAGAAGAGAACAGGATGGCGGTTGAGGCTGTCAAGGAATTCTGCGCCAGGTAACCGGCAAATATGACTGACGGAGGAAAAAATGGCGGAAATAAAGGCCATAATATTTGACCAGGATGGTGTCATTATAGACACGGAAAGGGATGGCCACCGGGTGGCCTTCAACAAGACCTTTAAGGAGTTCGGCTTCGATTTTGAGTGGGATGTAGATTACTATTATGAGCTGCTCCAGGTTGCCGGCGGAAAAGAGAGAATGCGCCATCACCTGCATACTAAAGGCTTTGGTAAAGAGATTATCCCGGCTGAAGAGGATGAGCTGATCAAGAAGCTGCACAGGCGTAAAACCGAGATCTTCATTGAGTTGATAAAAGAGGGTTCCCTGCCTTTAAGGCCCGGAATAAAACGGATTATGAAAGAGGCAATGGCCAGGGGATTAAAGATCGGCATCTGTACGACGGCCAATGAAAAGGCCGCCCATGCCGTGGCTTACGAAATATTGAAGGAAGTCAAATTTGATTTTGTATTGGCAGGAGATGTGGTGAAAAAGAAAAAGCCTGATCCGGAGGTTTACCTGCTGGGATTGAAAACGGGTAACTTGAAGGCCGAGGAGTGTATAGTCTTTGAGGATTCAAAAAACGGTATCGCTGCTGCCAAAGCGGCCGGTATGAATGTTGTGGTTACCACCAACAGATACACAGAGAAAGAAGACTTAAGCAAGGGGGATATTATTGTCACCTGTCTCGGCGACCCAGAGGGAGAGAAGGGAGAGCTTATAAAAGGAGGTCGGGGCATCGATTATAACGGGGTGCTGTGGCTGGACCAACTGACAGCCTATTTTGCCGGAATTTCCAGTTAAGACATTGATAAGTAAGGGCTCCGGAGCGGGATCAACCCGTTTTCGGATTCTTTTTTTTAAAGGAAAGCAAGATGAGTGAAACCAAGAATCTTCTGGAAATTGAATTTACTAAAGACATATTTTTTGAGCTTATGCCGGAGTGGCAGGGTTCTGAGGTAGATATCAAGATATTAAGCGGCGGGATCACCAACAAGCTCTACCGCGCTCAATCCGAAATGGGAGATGTGGCTGTCAGAATATATGGTGATAAGACAGAGCTTTTCATTGACCGGGATTACGAGGCCGATGCCATAGAGAAAATGGCGGGTGTAGAAATAAGCCCGAAACTTATAAAATATCTTCCCGAGTGGAGTGTGACTATCGTGGAGTATATTACCGGTAGTTACACATTAAAAAACCCTGATTTTTTGAATGAAGAGCTCCGGGAAAAAATTGTCAACCCCATCAGAAGAATCCATAACAGCGGAGAGTTGCTGCCAAAGCTTTTTAATCCACTTATTGAAGTAAAGAAAATGGCTGGAATTCTTGAAAAGCTAAACGTAAGATATTCTGAGTTCGATATAGAAGGTACCATTAATATCCTGGCTAGAATATTTAAAATAGCCAACATACCTGAAAATAAGTATACAGCCAGTCACAATGATCTTTTAGCAGAGAATTTTATCATGGTTACTGAAGGCTACGAAGGGAAATACAGTGAGCCGATGTATATTATCGATTGGGAATATGCCGGAATGGCGCCCAGGTATTACGATATCGGTGATATGTTCCAGGAAATACTGGTTCCCCGCGAAGTGGAGAAGAGTATTGTTGAGCATTACTGTGAGGGAAGGGATTTTGATAAGAATCTTTATTTAATCGATCTCTTCAAGCCCTTTCCCGATATATATTGGTTCCTGTGGAGCATGATCCAGAAGAATATCTCCAAAATAGAGTTTGATTTTTATAATTACGGTAAAGTGAAATACGAGAACGCCAGGGGAAATATAGATTTCATTAAAAAAGAATATAACCTAAAAGTATAGATTATTCTTTTTTACAGCGGCCTTGTTGTTATTCTGCTTTGATATTGAGAGAGACGGTCTCCCGTCTCTCTCCTCTTTGATATCTGCTAAAGGCCGTTAGCGGAAAGTAATTTTAAGAGTGTCCTGCAGTTCCACTTTCATGCCCGGAATGTCCTTGAAGAGCTCTTTGGTTTCTTCTAAAGTTTCGGGATTAGCCTGGGCAAGTTTCTGGAATTGTTCTTCGTTCTCAAGGAGTTTACCGAAATCGAGCTCCATAATAGTTATGCGGGAGCCTTCCCTGTACAGGGCGTTGGTATCGATGATCGAGCCCTCTACCTCGACAGCCATGCTGATGCGCATATCCTGATAGATCTGTCTCATCATATCCATCATTCCCGGGTCAGCGGCCGGGTCCGTGGCCGGGTATGTGGCCGGGTATGTGGCTGCATCAGCATTTTCATTTCCCTGGCCTTTTTCACCGGAAAGCTCTTCCTGGGGCTTGAAGATTTCTAAAGTTGAAGTGTTGCCTTTTTTAAAACTGAAAGTAATGAATTCTCCTGTTTCTTCAGCGTCAGGGCCGCCCGGACCTGGGGTTGGTACATTCTCCGCCGGATTTTGATTTATCCGTATTTTGTTGATGTCTTTAAAACTGTAGATTGCTTTATAGCCGGTACCGCTGTCAGTCTTAATACTCTCAGCCGATACAAGAACAACATCTTCACCAATCTGGCCGGCTTTTTCCTTTAATTTATCTCTATCCAGCATATTAAAATCTTCTGCTGGTTCCGCAGCTTCACCTGACATGCCCTGTATTAATTGCAGGAAACCCATGCTTATGATTACCGTTTCTTCAATAGTGCCGCTGCCGTCTCGATTAACCTTGATTATTGTAGAGGTATCCACACAGCCAATTAGGAATAGCACCAGCAGTGCCGCAATAATAACTTTAAGACGAAATTTCCCAACGCAGCTTACAGCCGCAACCGAAGGTTTAATCACAAAAGTCCAGGATAATATATTCGGGCGCTGGACTTGATAATTTTTTGCGCTGCTCGCGCAAGATTCTAAAGATAATAGCATAGCTCCTCCTTTTAATATAATTATAGCCCTTAAAGGCTGTAAAATTCCACACTTTAACTATAAAATTTATGAGTTTAAGATGATATATTATCTGTAAAAGGCGGTCAATGTATAATCACTTTTTACCGGAATAGATCTCCAGTTCAAGCATATTGCGATTCTCTTCGATCAAATTGTACCAGATAAATTTCTTCTTGCTTAGGGCCTTGCTTTTTTTAGCATAGCTTCTTAATTTTTCATAAGTAATTGCTGCTTTTTTGGAATTCAGGTAAGCTGATTTATACTGCTCATTAAAGATAGAATCTATTCTTTCTTCGATTTCATGTTCAAGCTTCTGATTAAAGGCTTTCATCAGCTCAGTGTATTTAACATTGATTTCAGCTACATAGTTGTATAGCAGCATATCAAAGCCGGGCACCTGCTCCAGCAGGAGTTGAATCTGTCCCAGTAAGGAAATTGCTGATGGGTAATCATCTTCCTTATCATACATCTGGCTGGCTTTACTGCAGAGCTGCAATAGAAAAACATTGGTTATTTTACCTCTTTGACCAGGATCAACTATATTGGCAATCTCAATACTGAAAGAGGGCATCCGGGAAAGGGCTTCACTTACCGCAGCTATAAGATCAAGAAAGATCTTTTGCTTCCATAACTGCTGTTTTAAGGAATCATAGAGAACTTCCATGAGCTTGACATATTTTTCCCTGTATCTTTCCTCTTTTTTAAAGATAATTTCATAAGAATATAGCTTCACTCCCTTAAAGCTGACTGGACCGCTATTGAAAAAGAAGATCAGATTCTTGGCGTAGAGATTGCTCTTAACCACCTTGTTTTCCTTCAGATAACTGTTGTATACGCTCTGCACTGCCATTATCTTCGATTCTTTCGGTGAAAGCTCGTTAGCGCGGCTCTGCAGTCTGGCCGCAGTATTAATCAGGTAGCCGGATAATAGTCCGCTCTCAGTTACAATTAACGGTGTTGTTAGATTGCCGCCGGCGATTCCTGCGGTAATCTTAAAATCCGGCAGGATTATACTGAAATCCTTTCTGTTCCTCTGCACCGTTCTATCCCTGATCACCGAGCGTTTGGAAAAGCTGTTTATGATTTCCAGTGTGGTTTTTATAGTGTCAGTGGCAGAGGCAGCGATAATAATGATCTCATCACCCCTTTCCCGGGTGGCCAGGGCATGGTTGCACCCGGCGATCTTGATAATTCCATCATGAAGAAACTCATCAAGCTTCCGCAGGCGGGAAAGATTTCCCTTGCTTTCCTGGCAGAACTTTGTATAGCCATGAATATCGAGCATGGCGACAAATATGTTGGAGATGGAAATATTCCTCTTGAGGTCGCCCTCTTTTTTGAAATCACCATAGGGAAGAACCAGTTCTTTCCACAATTTGGTATAATTTGCCCGGTTTAAGTCTTTGAAGAAACCCCAGTGAAGTTCTTTTATTAACAGGAATGATTTATGGATAACCTTATCGATTTTTCCCGGATGTTTAAGTTTGGAAACATACTCGACTAAATTGGCAAATGTGGTTATTTCTCTGGCTAGTATCTTTTCATAGAGATGGTGGAGTAGCTTTAGCTCGGCTTCACTCTGTGCGGGCATATATTATTATATCATAATTGATGATGAAGTATCTACCAGTCAAATTTATAGGGTAGGATCAATATTGGCCGGTACATATTGTATTGATAGAATTACTGAATCTAAGTCCTTTCCCCTTACATCGGATTTTATAGTTTTCCCATTATTTATAATACAAATCGGGTAACCAGGTGGCTATTTGGGGAAAGATCATTACAATAACTAAACCAAAAATCATTATCAACACAAAGGGCCAGACCGAGCGGTATATATCTCCCAGCGATATCTCCTTAGGAGCCATGGCCTTCATAAGAAAGAGATTATAGCCAAAGGGAGGCGTCAGGTAAGCTATCTGGCAGGTTATAGTATAGAGAATACCATACCAAATCGGACTGAAACCCAGTTGGATCACCATGGGGACATAAAGAGGAGCAACAATAATGAGCATGGCCGTATCGTCCAGAAACATACCCATCAGGATGTAGGAAAGCTGCATCATTATTATTATTCCCCACGGACCTAATCCGTAACTGAGAAATAGATTCTTTATCGCATGTACAGCGCCAAGACCATCAAACACAGCACCAAAGGCAAGCGCCGCCAGAATAACCCACATAAACATACAGCTAACGCTAAGAGTCTCAGTTAATACTTCAACCATTCCCTTCCAGCTTAAACGTCGGTTGACGAGAGCGACAATGGTAACTAATGTCGCACCTACCGCTGAACTCTCGACCAGACTGGTTACCCCCATGAAGAAGAGTCCGGACATCATAAAAATAATACCTACAGGAAGTAATCCGGCCCGGAGCAGCAGCAACTTCTTTGCCCAGGGCATCTGCCGTTCTTCCTTTGGTAAGGGCGGCCCCAGGTGTGGCTGAAATAGGCATCTGATAAAGATATATATGACAAACAAGCCTGCCAACAGGAAGCCGGGTAAAAAACCGGCTATCCACAGCCGGCCAACAGGCTGCCTGGCTATCATTCCGTAGAGAACAAGAACTACGCTGGGAGGTATCATGATGCCCAGAGAACTACCAGCCTGGATTACTCCGGTCAGCATTATCTTGTCATACTTTCGCTTAAGCATTTCCGGTAAGGCGATAGTATTTCCAATTGCCATACCTGCTACACTTAAGCCGTTCATAGCCGCTATTATGGCCATCAGGCCAATGGTTCCTATGGCTAGGCCGCCCCTGACCGGACCCATCCAGACATGTAACATCTCGTAAAGGTCATCCGCTATCCCTGACTTGGAAAACATGTACCCCATGTAGATGAATATTGGCAAGGTTAGGAGCGGATACCAATTCAGCAGGGAAAAGACTGCGTGGAAGGCCAGCCCGGAACCGCCCTTCCCCCACAGGGCTAGAGAGAAAAGAACGGCTACACCACCGATAACAGCGTAGATCTGCCGCCCGGTGAGAAGCATAACAAGCATCGAGGCGAACATCAGAATAGCCATAAGTTCATAACTCATTTTATCTCCTCCCCTCTGGCTATTGCCAGGTCCTTGATGAGCTCAGCTACTA
>DRHE01000298.1 GCA_011049745.1 Spirochaetales bacterium
AGATGTGTATAAGAGACAGGGTATAGGTATAGGTTCCAAGCTCAAATCTCTCTCCCAGATTGCTCTTAATGGTTTCAATAAGCCCGGTATCGATTTCCAGGATATTGTTAGTGGAATAACCCGATAAAAAAAGATCGGCCTTTATTCCGTGATCGAGAAGAGTGCGGATTAAAGGCAGATAGCCTTCCTGTACTATTACATCCTCACCCCCCACCTCGATCTCACAGCGCTGGATATTAAAATTGAAAGCAAAAGCAATATTTATCATGGACTGAAGGTAGCATATAAGCGGAATCCAGTGAAGTGTACGGCAACCATCATTACGGCAGGCCCTGGATGTTGCCGATGGATCCTCTTATAAGAATGGCGGTAGAACGGGATATTGGGGGAGATGAACAGATTATCAACACCATGAATGTTACTTACCGGGATATCACCTTTAAGCACCTGCTGCTCCCCATCTGGATCAGCGCTTTTAAATTTAAAGACAAGGTGTACCGCTTCCTGGTAAATGCGCGAACAGGAGAAGTACAGGGCGAACGGCCATGGTCCTGGCTCAAGATATTACTCGCCGCTTTGGCAACGGCTGCTGTAATCGGTACAGTGATTATAATTCTTCTGATGTACCGAAACGGCGGCTAGCTGCTCGATAAGAGCGAAAGAAGCAACCTGGCCGAACCGGCTGCCGAACTTCTGTAACCTTTTAAAATCGGGTTTGACCTTGCCGTAATTTTTCTATTCTTTCACCAGATAGTATTAAGCCACGTCAGGGTCTGCAGCAGGTTGTCTTTGGTCACCAGAGGAGCTTTGTATTTAAGAGCTGTCGCCGCGATGAAGCGATCCGCCGGATCAGGGTGCATTTCAAGACCATCCGCCTGTATGGCAAGCTGATGAGTAAGGGGAACTTCTCGAACGCGAGGAATCGATAGGAATGCAGCCGCCCACTCAGCTATCAGACGGCCATGTTTCAGCGCAAAACGTTTTTTGCGAACCAGAAGCGCAGTCTCCCAGAATACAATTGCCGGGATCAGGATCCGGTCCGCTTTTCGGATTGCCTCTTTTGCGCCGGAACCCAGGAGCTCAGGCTGCTGTGTCCACCAGAGAGCAGTATGTGTATCCAGAACTATCATGCTTCCGTCCAACCGGCGATATCAGAAGTAGGCTGAAGGAATGTTTCCTCATCTACCAACATACCCCCCTCCCCTTCTCGTAGTGCGATTAATATACGCTCTTCGATTTCCCGTTCGCTTTCAAGGGGCACCATTCTTGCCACAGGCTTCCCCCGCTTGCTGATGATAATAGTTTTATGGGTTCTGGCTACTGAATCAATAATAGCTAAACACTTCTGTTTAAAAATACCGGCTGGAATTATTTCATATTTCTCGTCCATAGACATAGTCTATAGACAAATACAAATAGCGTCAACCGAAAAATCTCTCTACTGCCGGCATATATCGATTATTGCCCGGGAACCCAAGAAACACTATTTGCCTTTTCTTGACTTTCATTATCAATCCTTTCTACTATGCTCAAGGATAGCAGTCTGGCAAGAAGTAAATCTATAATTGTCAGGGTTGATAGAATAAGGGAGGCAAATATGTATTTGTATTTAATCCAGCATGCTCAGGCCAAACCAAAGGAGGAAGATCCGCAACGCGGCATCACTCAAAATGGTGAGAGGGTAACAGAGCAGATGGCGCATTATTTCAAGCGACTTAAACCGAGGATCCGGGAGATCTGGCACAGCGGTAAACTGCGAGCCAGGCAGACAGCAGATATCATGGCAAGCAGTGTCAAGCTGAAAAAAAAACTGATAGAGAAGGCTGGGCTCGCACCCATGGATGACGTTTTAAAAATTAAAGAACAACTCACGGCAGTTGAGGACAATTTAATGGTTGTAGGTCATTTACCTCACCTGGCAAGGCTTTCTTCCGTGCTTCTCTCCGGAGATCAGGAGGCAGGATTAATTCGCTTCAGCAATTCTGCTATTGTATGCCTTGAGCGCGAAGGGGGTCAGTGGCAACTGGCCTGGATGGTTGTGCCGGATAACGTGATCATGAAGTGATTGACTTAAGGGTTGCCGGGCAGGGGGAAAAGGACATATTTCTTTGTTATGGCAGGAATTGAAAATTGCCGCCCGGTTATCAGGAAAGAACTTCAAGCGCGGCTTTAAGGTTATCCTCAACGAATTTCCTGCGGGATGGGGCCACTTCATGTTCCCCCGGATTCCACTCGGAAAACCAGTAGCCGATGCGGCCGTCGGAATTATGGGAGAGGAGCAGATGCTCCCAGGCCCTTTCCACCTCTTCTGAACCCGGATTATTCTTTTCCGCCTCAAAAAGTTTATCCCTGACCTTTAAGGTAAGCTCCCACAACTCTTTAGCCGCTCCTTCGGTAAAGGTCTCTATTCTGGTATTGCCCAGGTGGTGCTGCAGCTCAATTCTGCTGACCGCTCTATTTTCAGCTATAAATTGACCGATGGTTACCCGGCGCACCTGATCCATAGAGACAAGACCCGCCATGAACTCATTTATCACCCTCTCAGTTCCTGAAAAACCGGAGTTGAAGCGGTCTATAAACACGGTTTCGGCATCTCTTTTAAAGAGCAGCAAACCATCAGGATGGGCATCGGAAAATCTCTTTACTCCATCCAGCACCTTTTCTACGGAAAGCTCACCCTTCATCATCAATTTAAAAAAACGCTCCGGAGTTTGCGGAAGCTGATACGCCGCCGGGATAACCGTAACCTCCGAATGACCTGCCCCTGTGGTATAGGGGAAATATAATTTATCCTCATTTTTATCGGCAAGGGCTTTTTTCAGCAGACCGGCCAGGATAATAATCCACTTGATTCC
>DRHE01000299.1 GCA_011049745.1 Spirochaetales bacterium
GATTTTATATTCTCTTTTTAGATAGCCGGTGCCTTTATCCGGCGCCGTTTTGCTGACGCCATCTTTTTGCATTCAGGTGGAGCAGAACCCCTCCGAATGTTATTTCTAACATTAAATATGAAAAAAATGGTAGATAAATATGAAAAAACCTTGACAAGTGTAAATAAAATTGTTTAAAATTAGTTCGAATGAACAATATTGAACCATTAGCCAGCTTCTGTCGATTGAATTAGATATAAAAATTGCCCCTGTAAGGGGATAAAGTAAATTTTAAGGAGGTACCTTGTGTTCACTAAAAAGTTATTCAAGGTAACAGTAATCGTGGGTTTCATTTTTTTGCTGGCTCTGCCTCTGTTTGCAGGTGGAAAAAAAGAGAAAAAGGAAGAGTATGAAATTGTTACGGTTGTAAAGATTACCGGCATACCCTGGTTCAACCGTCTGGAGGAGGGTGTCAAACAGGCGGCTACGGATCTGGGGGTGAATTCCTACCAGCTCGGTCCCGCGGATGCAGACCCGGCCCAGCAGGTCAAGATCGTAGAGGACCTGATAAGCAAGGGCGTAGATGCCATCTGTGTGGTTCCAAACGATGCGAAAGCCCTGGAACCCGCCTTTGCCAAGGCTAAGAAGAAGGGGATCATCATTCTTACCCATGAGTCTCCGGACCAGAAGGGTAAGGATTATGACATTGAGCTTATCGACAACGTTGAGTTTGGACGTCACCACTGGGACAAGCTGGTTGAGTTTATGGGAGATTCCGGAGAATATGCCATCTTTGTGGGCGGTTTAACTGTTCCTCTGCACAATCTCTGGGCAGATGAAGGTTTAAAATGGGCCAAAGAGAAGTATCCTAATCTCAAGCTGGTTACAACGAGAATCCCCTGTGGAGAAGACCAGGAGCTTTCCAAGCAGAGGACAATGGAGCTGCTCAAAGCCTATCCGAACTTGAAAGGTATTATCGGGTTCGGCAGTCTTGGACCTCCGGGTGCCGCTCAGGCACTGAAGGAGAAGGGGCTTGCCGGAAAGGTTGTTGTAGTCGGTACCGTTATTCCGGGACACGCGGCGCCTTATCTGAAAGACGGCTCTATGCAGTGGGGTATCCTCTGGGATCCTAAAGATGCCGGTTACTCTTTGACCTGGGTGGCCAAAGCATTGCTGGACGGAAAAAAGATTACTGATGGAATGGAAATTCCGGGAGTCGGCGAGATCAGCCTTGACGGTGATGTAATCAAGGTGGAGGCCATGGCCGACATAACACCGGATAACGTTGACAGCTTCGGGTTCTAAAAACTGATTAGCTAATAGAAGCCGAAGAATAAAGCCAAGATGAGTTGGATGAGCCCCCCTGGGGGCTCATCCATTATTTTTGAGATAAAGGGTGGACCACCATGACGGATTTATTCCTCTCCATGAAAAATATAAGCAAACGCTATACCGGTGTTAAGGCTTTGGACCGGGTGGATTTTGAGATCGCCAGAGGCGAGATCCACTGCCTGGTTGGAGAAAATGGTTCAGGCAAATCCACCCTGATCAAGATAATATCCGGTGTGGTAAAGCCGGATAGCGGTGCCCGTATTGAGGTTGAGGGTGATGTTATCCTGCACCATCACTCAATTGACTCTATTCTTAAGGGGATAGAGGTTATCTATCAGGATCTCTCTCTCTTTCCCAATCTTACTGTGGCGGAGAATATCTCCCTTTCCCAAACCATCGCCTCGCGCAGCAAAATAATAAACTGGCGCCGGGTCAGAGAGATTTCCGAGAAAGCCATGGCCAGGATTGGAGTTCACATTCCCCTGGATGAGCAGATTGACAACCTCTCCATAGCCGATCAGCAACTGGTCGCTATCTGCCGTGCCCTAACCAGCGAGGTTAAGCTGTTAATCCTGGATGAGCCCACCTCAGCCTTGACGCGTAAAGAGGTGGAATCCCTTTTTACAGTCATAAAAGACCTGCAGGCCAAAGGGATAGCGACGCTCTTCATCAGCCATAAGCTTGATGAAGTGCTGCAGATTGCTGAGAAGGTTACTATCTTAAGGGATGGTAAGAAGATAGAGACCCTGCCGAGCAGGGGTTTAACGGACGAGAAGTTGACCTTCCTTATGACCGGAGAAAAAATGGAGTACAGCCGGTACACTATAGATAACCGCCATGAGGAACCACTCCTTGAGGCCAGGCAGCTTTCTATACAAGGTAACTTCAGGGATATCAGTTTTAAACTCTACCCAGGTGATATACTTGGTATAACCGGCCTGCTCGGTTCAGGGCGCACCGAACTGGCTGAAGCCCTATTTGGGATGAACCCTTTTGAATCAGGGGATCTCTTTATAGAGGGGCGTAAGATTTCCATCAAATCAGTTCAGGAGGCCATTAGACTCGGTATCGGATATGTGCCGGAGAACAGGCTGGTTCAAGGTCTGGTGATGAACCAATCTGTAGCTAAGAATATCATTATTACTACAATTACCAGGCTTCTCAATAAATTCAAACTTATAGATCCTGAGAAAAGGCAGAGGAGTATTACCAGATGGATAAAGAATCTTTCCATTAGAATCCCTGCATTTGATGCACCGGTTCATACCCTTTCCGGCGGGAACCAACAGCGAGTAGTATTGGCCAAATGGATTGCTACCAGCCCGAAGGTACTGATCCTGGATGGCCCCACGGTTGGAATTGATGTAGCAGCTAAGAGTTCCATTCACGATATAATCAGGGATCTAGCCGGCCGGGGCATGGGGATTATTATTATTTCGGATGAGGTACCGGAGGTCTTTCATAACTGCAACCGGATCATGGTAATGCATAAAGGCAGGATCATCGCTGAATTTGACTCAACGGTAACCACTGAAGAAGAAATCCAGAATTGTATAAACATGGCAAGTTAAAGGTTTACCTGCATGAAGAATTTGTTTAAACATCATGAAACCTATGTTTTATTGGTAATTATTGTCTTTTCGGCGATTATTACAACAATCAATCCCAACTTTCTGACCTTGGAGAACTTTTTTGATCTTGCCAAAAGCTATTCCTTCATCGGGATATTGGCTGTCGGCGTGACCATTGTTTTGATTTCAGGCGGGATTGATATTTCCTTCACTGCTGTGGCAACGGTTGGCGAGTATGTGATGGCAGTTATGGTTATAAAATACGGAGGCAATATGTTTACCGCAGTTCTGCTGGTCGCGGTGGTAGGCATTGCTCTTGGCATGATAAACGCCGTTCTGATCTACTTCTTTAATATACCCACGATCATTACCACTATTGCTACTCTCAATATCTACTATGGGATCCTTATAGTTATTTCGGGCGGCAAATGGATCTATGCCCTTCCGGACTGGTTCAGGAATTTTGCCGATATCAGACTCTTCACCCTGCGTACTGCCCAAGGGCTCGAATATGGATTATCGATTATAACAGCAACCTGGTTCGCGATTATCATTATAGCCTGGATTATTCTACGCTACACAAAACTGGGACGGGGCATATATGCAATGGGAGGCAGCATGAATGCTGCCCGGCGTGCAGGTTTCAATATTTTCGGTATCCAGATGTTTGTCTACTCCTTCATGGGGTTGATGGCCGGTATTGCCGGTCTGGTACAGGCATTGCTGGTGCAGACCGTGGCTCCGAATTCAATAGTTGGTAAAGAGCTTGATGTTATAGCAGCCGTTGTTCTCGGAGGCGCAAGCCTGGCCGGCGGTTCCGGTACCCTGTTTGGTACTATTCTGGGCGTGACTCTGATTGCCATTATGGGAAATGGACTCACTCTCATGCGGGTTTCTTCCTTCTGGTACGATGTATTTATTGGCCTGGTTATTATCATCAGTGTGGGGTTCAGCGCCTATCAGCGCCGGGAAAAAGTAAAACGAACTATCCTGGTAGAAGGCGAATGATGGAGGAGGCGAAATAGTGAAGAAGTATAAACACTCGGAATTAATTGTTTTGGGCGCTGTTATGACAGCCCTCTTTCTCCTGATGGTAGTATTGAACCCCGGAGAATTCTTGCGCATCGGCAACCTGCAGACCATGGCTTTCCAACTGCCTGAACTGGGGCTGCTCTCATTGGCCATGATGGTAACCATGCTTACCGGCGGCATTAACCTCTCGATTATTGCAACGGCCAACATGAGCGGCATTGTCACTGCTCTGATTCTCACCGGCGCGATCAATCCGGAGGCACCCCCTCCGGGCGCAGGGGGAATTATCCTGTTGGCAGTCGCTGCCGGTCTGCTCACTGCATTAGTAATCGGGCTGCTTAACGGCCTTCTCGTTGCCAGGCTCAAAGTATCGCCCATCCTGGCTACCCTTGGCACGATGACTCTGGTGAATGGCTTGGCAATAGTAACTACCAGGGGCTATGTTATCTCCGGGCTTCCCAATGCAGTACGTTTTATCGGGAACGGTGTTGTGCTGGGAATACCGGTTGGTGCAATTATTTTTATTCTCTGTGCGGCTCTCATGGCTTTAATATTGAACCGTACACCACTGGGCTTCAATATCTATATGCTGGGATCCAACCCGGTTGCCAGCCGCTATTCCGGAGTGAACAACACGACAGTTATAATTAAAACCTACCTGATCTCCAGCCTGTACGCCGGGTTTGCTGCCCTGATAATGCTTTCACGCTTTAACTCGGCAAAAGCCGGCTATGGAAAATCCTATTTACTAATTACCATACTGGCCTCGGTGCTGGGCGGAACCAGCGCAGCCGGCGGTTTCGGCAGGGTTTCGGGACTGGTGATGGCGCTCGTTATTCTACAGGTTGTATCAAGCGGTCTAAATTTGCTAAGGGTAAGCTCATTTTTGACCATTACCTTCTGGGGTGTCATTATTATCCTGGTTATGGTGATGAATTTTTTCAGCGCTAAACTAAAGGAGCGACGGCTTGTTTAGAGTGGTGAAGATATTGTTCCGTTGGAGGATAGAAAGGTGGATATCTTTTTAGTAATTGATCTGGGTACCACCGGACTTAAGGTGGGGCTGATCAACGACTCCGGAAGGGTGTTAGGTACCGGGTACTCCGAATATGAGATCTCAGCCCCTGAAGAAGGGTATGCGGAGCAGAACCCTGATGACTGGTGGCGGGGCTTTATTCAATCCTGTCAGGATTTGAGTAAAAAACTACCCGGCGAGTATTCCAGGATCACAGGGATCGGCATCTGCGGACAGATGCATACCCAGGTTTATCTGGACAGTAGTGAAAAGGTCTTGAGACCAGCCATAACCTGGATGGATCAGAGGAGCAGCGGTATTGTCAGCCGGATAAACAATAATCCTGTATCGAAGAAACTGGTTTTTGAGCATACTCAGAATATAGCCAGCACCACCTATACGGCACCGCAGGTAAGCTGGGTAAAGGAGAACCAGCAGGAGCTGTGGCGTAAAGTAGACCATGTTCTGATTGCTAAAGATTATTTAAAATATCGGCTAACCGGAAATATGGTTACCGATTTCTCTGATGCCTGCGGTACCCTGCTGTTTAATGTAGAGAAGCGAGCCTGGTCCAAAGATATGTTCCGGCTATTCGGTATTAATCGCGATCTTTTTCCTGAAGCGCTTCCCTCGGATGAAATAATCGGAGTAGTAAGCTATGAAGCTGCACGGTTCACAGGCCTGAAGGCCGGTACTCCTGTGGCCAATGGCAGCACTGATAACTCAGCAGCGGCTCTTGGCGCCGGGATGGTGAAATCGGGGCAGGTTACCTTAATAATAGGCACCGCCGGCGTGATCTCCGTCTGTTCAGACAAACCTCTCCCCGATGTTGAAAACAGAACCCTTTGCTGGAACTACTGTTTGAGAGACAGGTGGATTACCCTTGGTATTACTCAGACAGCCGGTGAATCCTTAAACTGGTTCAAAAAGGCTTTTAATAAGGGCACTGGAGTTGATCCGGCTCCGGACGATATATTTGAGCAGTACAACAAGTCAATTGAAGATATTCCGGATGGCTCCGATGGCTTGATTTTCCTGCCCTATCTGAATGGCGAGCGCACTCCATACTGGGATTCCAATGCGAGAGGTGTTTATTTCGGTATCAATCTCTTGTCAACAAAGGCCCATTTCATTAAGGCCATTATGGAGGGTGTATCATTCGCTTTAAGGAACTGTGTTGAAACTGTTGAGTCTCTGGGAATTACCATTGATGAAATTAGAGCGGTCGGGGGTGGATTGAAGAGTGATGGCTGGCTGAATACCCTTGGTAAGATTATAAGGAAACCCATTCGCACCGTTAAGATGGCAGATACGGGTCTGGTCGGCAATATGCTCATTTGCCGGAAGGCTTTGGGTTATTCCGGCTCCATAGCGGAGTTAGCAGGGCGTGTGGTGGAATTTGAAAAGACAATCCTCTACCGGGAGCCATCACCAATCTATGAAAGGCAGTATGCTATCTTTTTAGATCTCTATAATAACTTAAAGGCCAGTTTCAGGAACTCAATGGACGAGCAGTATCGACGCAGCAGCCAATGAACTGCAACCCTTATCTAAGGGAAATAGAGATCAGTCAAGGATTTATTTACCCCGGGAGCTCCGAAGAGGGGAAGCTTACGTGTAGCCATAACCTCATCCAGTTTTTCAACATCCTTCTTGCTTAGCTCTTTAACACCTCCCAGGCTCAAAGCATGGAGGATTGAAAAGGATGTGGTCTCCAGCAGCTCGGTAATCATCATAGCCCAGGCAATATCCTTTTGACTCAATATTACCAGGCCGTGATTCTCCATGAGAAAGGCGTTGTGTTTCTGCAAATAGGGCAGGAAATTGTCAGCCAGTTCCTGGGAGAGGGGCTGTCCATATGGAACAACCGGAACAGGCCCGATCTCGGCGCAGGTTTCGGGAAATATGGGGCGCATAAGCCAGTTTTTCCCTTTACTAATAGCGAAGGAGCCGGTGTATGGGGGATGGCAGTGAATCACTGTTTTTATGTCGGGTCTTTTGCGGTAAAAATTCAGATACATCGGAGTTTCGCCGGTGGGTGCGTGTTTGCCCTCTATTTTTTCTCCTGCAGAGTTGATAAACACCAGGTCTTCCGGCTCGACCTCTCCCTTATTCACCCTGGTCGGCGTGATCAGTATAAGGTTGTGCTCCAGTTTCCAGGAAAGGTTACCCCCCTGGCTGGTTACATAGGTGTTTCGGCATAGATTCCTGCATACGCTGATAAATACCTCAACCTGATCTTTATATTTTTCTAAGAATGCCATCTTATCCTGCCTTTATTAAGCCTCATTTTGATTTCAGTGTATTGTACAGGTCAAAGGCCTTTTCCGGTGTTTCGTTTTCATGGACAACTGCTCCGACTGCCTTCATCATGGCCACCGGTGACTCTGCCTGAAAAATATTTCTACCCATATCAACACCGGCAGCCCCCTGCTGTATGGCGTTGTAGGCCATTTTTAGGGCGTCGAGCTCCGGGCGTTTTTTACCGCCGGCAATAACTATCGGTACCGGGCAGGCCGCAGTTACCGTTTCAAAGCCCTCATCAATGTAGTAGGTCTTAACATAGTGAGCGCCCAGTTCCGCACAGATCCTGGTAGCCAGGCGGAAGTACTTGGCATCCCTGGTCAATTCCTTACCTACTGCGGTCACCGCCAGTGTAGGTATGCCGTAGCGGGTCCCCATGTCTACAAGCTTGGTCATGTTTATAACTGAGCGTGACTCATACTCCCCGCCGATGAAGATCTGGATAGCCATAGCGCAGACATTCAAGCGTATTGAGTCTTCAATATCCATGGCAATTTCCTCGTTAGAGAGCTCTTTCAGAATACTGGGTCCTCCGGAAGCCCTGATAACAATCGGCTTGGTCACCGAGGGTGCAAATGTACTCCGGAGAATACCCCTGGTCAGCATCACGGTATCGGCATAAGGCACTAGAGGCAGGATGTTGACATCAATCCGTTCCAGGCCGGTTGTTGGGCCTTGAAAGTAGCCGTGATCTATGGCCAGCATAATGGTGCGGCCGTCCCTGGGGTTAAAGATTCGTGAGAGCCTGTTTTTCATGCCCCAGCCAAGCTCGTTGGATCCTTTGAGAAAGAACAACTCCGATTTCTGTTTAATATCCTGATGGTAATTTTTACCTTCACTGTCAATTTCCGGCATGTGGTTGCCTCCTTAGTAAAAACTCATGTACCGCTACTCTTCTGAGTGTTTTAAGTAGTCAAAATTATTCAGGTCCAGTCCTGATTTCTCTATTTCATCGATAATCATTTCCGTAGCCCACTTCGCACCATCACCTACGGCGGCACAGCATTTATCATCATCTTCGTGGGCTCCTGAATCTCTGAAAGCCTGCTTCTGTTCATCATCTCTCAGGTAAAAGGACCTGCCGAAGATTTTTTTGTGAATTTCAGCGCAGATAACGGTGCCGTATTTTTCAATGTACTTATCATGAAGGGCTGCAGCCATTCTGAAGGAATCATACTTTTCCTTTCTACCCTCCTCGGTTGCCTCTTTTTTACGCGGCCTGCCAAAGAAGGCGCTCATCATCATGATGCCTCCTGAATAGCCGCCGCAAATTCCATCGATGCATTCGCCTGCGCCCCCGGCCAGACCGCTGGAAGCCTTGTAGATATAGTCATTCCTCATATCCAGGGCATCTTGAATAGCGGCAACAGCGCATTGGGCACAGCCCCTGTAATCCCGCTCGCCGTTGAAACCGCGTTCATAGGCTTTTTCAGCCATTGCTTTTTTGTCCATTGTAATTACTCCTCTGTATTTATGTTTAAATTTGTCCTTGTTATTTATCAGGCAAACGGATTTGTCGGCTATTTAAAGGTTGAGCCTCCATCTACAATGATATTCTGTCCGGTGATATACTCGGCATACTCCGAGGCCAGGAATAGCACTAAATACGCCACATCTTCCGGAGTCCCAAACCTGCCCACAGGAATTCTGTTTATGTATGCTTTTCGTTTCTCCGGATCGGGCTCCTTGTCTTTGAGCAGGTCGGTTTCAATAAGTGCCGGCAAGATAGCGTTTACCGTAATTCCCTGCGGCGCCAGCTCTTTGGAAAGTGCCCTTACCAGACCATTAATTCCGGCCTTGGCTGCAGAATAAGCTGCTGATCCGCCGCCGCCGGTTATCGAGCCCGCAGAACCTATATAAATTATCCTGCCCTGCTTTTTCTGAAGCATATACTTCGAGGCAAAGTGCGAAACATAGAAAGCCCCGGAAAGATTGACCTCTATACCTTTTCTCCACAGCTCTGCCGTAAGCTTTGAAATACCGGCAGGTTGGGTAAATCCGGCGCAGTTGACCAGTATATCGAGGCTGCCGAAACAGTCATGTGCCTTTCTACACAGCTCCTCTGTATCCCGTGGATTTGTAATATCCCCGGAACAGCTCTCAAAAACACCTCCCTGCTGATGAATAGTGTCACTTACCTTTTCCAGTCCCTCGATATCCTGTGCAATGAGAAGATGGTTGATCATTACGCGGGCACCGGAAGCAGCAAACAATATACTTACTGCACTGCCGATTCCCCTTGTGCCGCCCGTAACCACTACTGTTTTTCCATTAAAATCGAGTTCCACCGGAGCTTCTCCTATAATTCAATCCGCGATAATCAGTTCGATGCCCAGCTCCCGGATTGCCGCCTTGATACCGTCAGGTATTCCACGGTCAGTGATTATGATGTTGACCTCTTTGAGGTTGGCAAAATGGGTAATACTCACTTTGTTGAATTTACTGGAATCTGTAACAAGTATGATCTGTTTTGCAGATTCGATCATGGCTCGCTTTATATCTGCTTCGAAATAGAAGTATGTAGTAAGACCGAGATGTTCATCAACACCGCCTGTAGATATAAAGGCTTTATCTGCTCTTATTTTCTTAATAAGCTCGCAGCCTTCATGGCTGTGAAAGACATTTGAATCACGGTGAAAGTAGCCGCCGGCCAGGATCAGATTGGTATTTCTACGGTTATGAAAAATCGATGCGTTTTTAAAGGTATAGCAGAGCACAGTGAGGGGGGTGTCTCCATCAAGATATTTAGCAATAAAGGGAGTTGTAGAACCTGAATCCAGAAAAATAGTTTCCTTTGGCTCTATCAGAGCGGCGGCTCTTTGTCCGATGGCGCTCTTCAATCTGGCATTCTTCTCCGTTTGCTCCCCAAGAACGTACATTTCTGAACCGGGGTTCGTGGAATCGTACAATGTGGCTCCGCCGTGGGTTCTGGTAATTACGCCTTCGTGCTGCAGTGTGTTTAGATCTCTTCTGATGGTCATCTCGGAAACCGTCAGAATCATGGCGATCTCCTTGACACTCATTCTATCCTGTTGCACTAGAAGATCGACAATACGCTTTAATCTATTCTTTCTTTCTGCAGACATGTTGGCAGTACGCGGCCGACTTAACCTTTCATCTAATTATATAAAAATTGTTCATTCGAAACTATTATAAACAATTAAACAGGGATATGTCAAGTTAATTTATGTGCATTCTAACAGTTTTTTATAAAAACTGAGAAGAACGGGTTTGAAGTTTACTGCAATGAGCCTTTTTTACTTGAAATATCAGTTCTCCGGGATATACTGTAACGGTAGGTATGTTGAATTTGAATAAGCTGACAGTCATGCTATTACCTTTAGAATCTTGCACGTTCAGCGCAAAAAATAATCAAGTCCAGCACTCAAATATATTGTATTGTCTTTTCGCTTTTAGAACTTCGGTTGCGGATGTAATCTGTGCTGGGAAAAAAGGATTTTGTTTTCTTTTTGCTATATTAATCATACTCATTTTCACTACCTGTACAATAAAACAGGAGGTGGAGCTGGAAAAAGACGGCTCCGGCAGGGTTGACTTTCATATTGAGATAGAGCGCTTCTTTCTTGATTATCTGCTCTTATTTTCTTAATAAGCTCGCAGCCTTCATGGC
>DRHE01000300.1 GCA_011049745.1 Spirochaetales bacterium
CGTTGTCAAGTTTGCTGCTTCCTGTGGGAGCTCTTCTTCTGTATGAGCGAGGACCAGATAATGAAGAACACTGTCAATATAACGAAAAGCAATGAAATCGGCCGGGTAAAGATAGGCAACACAGAGCCATCGCTCAAAATAAGCGTCTGCACCAGGGAGGTCTCCAGTAGAGAACCGAGGATATAACCCATCAGAAGCGGGGCTACCGGGAAGCTGAACTTCTTCATGATATAGCCCAGCAGGCCGAAAAAGATCATCACGTAGACATCGAAGATGTTGCTGTTGGCCGTATAAGCTCCGGCTACACAGATAATGATTACAATAGGAAATAAAATTGCCCGGCTGATTGAGAGCAGCTTTATAAAAACCTTCAAGCCAAGTGAGGCAATAAAGAAATGCAGGATGTTCGCTACGATCAGACCGATAAAGACTGCATAGATGATATCACCGGATTTTATAAAAAGATCAGGACCCGGAACAAGACCATGAACAAGAAATACACCTAACATTATGGCTGTGATAGCGTCACCTGGTATGCCAAGAGTGAGCAGGGGAATGAGAGCACCGCCGGTAACTGCATTGTTGCCGGTTTCGGCAGCAAACACCCCTTCCAGAGAGCCCTTGCCAAAGCGCTCGGGATGCCTGGAAGCATTTTTCGCCGCTCCATAGGAAACAAAAGCCGATATTGCCGAGCCGCTTCCCGGCAAAGCACCAATACCGATGCCGATAAGGGTGGATCGTATTATTGTAACGATGTTGGCTTTGAACTCCTTCAAGGAAACGTAGTTGTCCTCTCGCTTTTTTGACACCGGTGCTACCGCCTCACGCCTCTTGGAGATAACCCTCCTCTCGATCTGAATGAAGAACTCCGAGACTGCAAAGAGCCCGATCAGGTGCGGCAGAAAGGGAATCCCCCCTATAAGGTTAAATATTCCCAGGGTGAAGCGTGACGAGCCGGATATGGGATCAAGGCCGATGGTGTAGAAAAATATTCCTAAAAGCCCGGCAGCAATTCCCTTCAGTTTGTGCTCACTGGAAACAACCCCTATAGTTGAAAGAGCAAAAAAAACAAGAGAAAACTTTTCGGTAGGTCCAAACTTCAAAGCGATCATGGCGATCTGGCTGGCCACACTGATAAGCACCAGATCACTGACGAATTCCCCGATTACAGAACCATAGATAGCTGCCCGCAGAGCCTTGCCTGCTTTCCCCTGTTGGGCCATGGGGTAGCCATCCAGGCAGGTCACTGCTGCTGCCGGCGCTCCTGGCGTATTGATGAGCACGGCTGAAATTGACCCGCCATAGGTGCCGCCCTTGTAGACACCCATGAGCAGGCTGATACCAGCCACAGGCGGCATGTGAAAAGTAATGGGCAGCATGAGAGCCACGGTCATCGGCACATTCAGTCCGGGGATGGCGCCAATGGTAATGCCTATAAAAAGACCCATGGCAACAACAAGAATATTCTGTACTGTGAAGAAGAGCTGAAGCGCCGGAATAAAATGTTCGACCATTTTATCTACTTATACCCTTAAAAGAGCAGCCCATGGGGCAGAGGAATATGAAATATCTTCTCAAAGAAAATCCAGACCCCCACCGGAACCAGGATCATGCTGAGGCTTATCTTCAGAATACTTCTGTAACCGAATAGATAGATGAAGATACCCACAAACAGAGCGCTGGTTACCAGAAAGCCGAAACGGGGGAAAAGCAGGGTGTAGACTATCAGCAGCACCGCAGCCAGAAAAACGCGTAAAAAAGAATTGGGCGAAAAGACCTGCGCATTTTCCCGGCTCTGCTGCTCGGCTTTCTTTCTGAAAGATTGAATGAGGAGCCCAAGCCCCACAAGCATCAAAGAAAAGCCCAACACTACAGGCAGGAAAGAGGGGGTGACCCTGATCGTCATTCCAGAGACAGAATCAATCTGAGAAGGGATAAGAAGGAGGATTGTGCTGCCTATTAAGAACAGCACAATCCCTTCCCCCATACTCCGCAGATGGGGTTTTATCACTGAAGCATACCCATCTTTTTAACGATTTCAGAGTAACCTTCAAAATCGTTTTTCCACACATCAAGGAAATCGTCGCCGAACTTTGGATAGATACTCTCACCTATCCGTTTCATGACTTTAATAAAATCAGGATCGTTAATAACCTGCTTGAAGACAGAACGAAGCTTGTCCAGAACCGGCTGGGGTAAGCCCTTGGGTCCGGCTATACCGGTAAAGGGACTGGCCACAACCGGGTAGCCCGATTCGATTGCGGTCGGTGTATCTGGAAGATTGCCATCCCGCTCTTCGGAGAAAACCATTAGAGCGTTGAGCTTACGGGCTTTGGCATGAGAGATGATGGTAGCTACACTTGAGGTCATTGCAATATCCACATGCCCGCCTAACGCAACCTCTACTGCCTCGGCGTCA
The DNA here is from genome assembly GCA_011049745.1 of Spirochaetales bacterium. Lineage (GTDB taxonomy): Bacteria > Spirochaetota > Spirochaetia > SZUA-6 > DRHE01 > DRHE01. The sequence goes on from DRHE01000300.1 coordinate 2,420, forward strand.
TTGCCTACCGGTACGTGCTTGAACTCCAGGCCCGCTTTGTCGGCCCAGCGCAGGAAACCAAGTTGAGGCGCTTTCAAAGCAACACAGGCATAGGATACCTGGCCGGGATGGGCCCGGGCGTAGTCAATGAGCTCCTGCACATTCTTCCATGGCCGGTCAGGGTTTGAAGCAATAGCCATGGTGCTGCTTCCGATCTGGCCGATGGGAACGAAGTCAAAGGTGCCGTAAGGAGCCTTTTTAAAAATAACCGGGAAAACATTGGTGCCCGGGGTAATGGCCAGCAGTGTGTAGCCA
>DRHE01000301.1 GCA_011049745.1 Spirochaetales bacterium
AAGGGCCCTGTCTGAACAGGGACATACCCTCTTTACCATTGCGGGACGATACAGCACAGCTTTAGATTCTCTACCGGAAGCAAATCAGCTGCTGCTCAAGAAGATCAGCTTTGATTCCCCGGAGCAGCTTCATTACGAGAAGACCCTCTTTCCCCATTTATCTAAAAATCCGCCCCACCTGAATGGCAACACCAGGAACTCCATTCTTGATGATTTGGCTGCACAGGGAAACCAGGTGGCCGGTAGGCTTTTTGAATGCGTGCAGGATAACAGCATTGATCTTATTATTGCAGAAAACACAAATGCCATGCCTATGACCCTGCTGGGCGGCCTCGGCGTTTATAACCTGGCAGTCGAAAAGAGGGTGGCCACGATTTTTCATCATCACGATTTCTGGTGGGAAAGAAGCAGATTCAGTCAGAATCATATTGAATCTCTCCTGACCAGGATAATGCCGCCTGCCGAGGTGGGAAATGAGCATGTGGTTATCTCTTCCTATGCCGCCCATATTCTGCGCTCAATAAAGCGTGTTCATCCCTATATTATACCCAATTGTGAGGATTTTGAGAATTTAACGGTACCTGATGACTATAACCGGGAGTTCAGGAGGGACCTGGGGTTTAAAGAGGATGACATTTTAATAGTGCAGCCCACCAGGATTGTCAGGAGAAAAAGGCTGGAAGATTCCCTGGAACTGGTTGGGCGTCTCTTACAGAAGTATCCCGCTTTAAAAAAGAGGGTGCATTATATTGTATCTCTTTTTCAGGGTGATGAGCATGATGAAGATTATGTTGAAGAGATCAAATCACTGGCCCGGGGGAAAGAGATCTCTCTGCACCTTATTTCGGAGAGAGTCTCATCAAACCGCGGACTCGATTCAGAGGGTAGGCGGATATATGCCAATCGGGATGTTTTAACCAATGCTGACCTGGTCACCTATCTGCCGGTGTGGGAGGGCTTCGGCAATGCCCTTCTTGAAGCTATAGCTGCGCGTAAAGCAGTGGTTATTACAACCTACCTGGTCTATAAAACCGATATTAAGGTAACCGGGCTTAAGAATATTGAAATAAGGGATCAATACGATACAGAGGGTAAACTGCAGATTCCCGATGAGGCTGTAGAGGAGATGTATTATCTGCTTACTCACCCGGAAGAGAGAGAAGAAATTATAGAAAAGAATTTTAATATTGCTAAAAGAGAATTCGGTTTTGATTCTCTGAACTTAAAACTTAAGAATCTGCTTTCTGATTACAGCGATGAAATACGCGCCTGCCGAAAAAGAGTTGCCAGGAGCAAGGTGTCTTATTCTGTATAGAGGTTTATTATGCAGGAAAAACCAGTTAAAATGGCCGGTAGAACCGCCCTGATAACCGGCGGTTCGAAAAGATTAGGGCGTGAGATAGCACTTACCCTGGCTGGCAGGGGAATGAATATTGTTCTACACTATCACACTTCAGCCACTGACTCGGCTCTACTTGCTCAAAGGATCAGCCGCATTGGTGTAAAGGTTTATACTGTGCCTGGTGATTTAGCTGATCTTTCACGCACGGATGAGCTTATGAACCGGGCCATTAAAGCAGCGGGAAAGATTGATGTTCTGATAAATAATGCTGCCGTATACAGGACCGATCAATTCTCCGATTTATTGCCGGAAGATCTGGAGACAAGCCTGCGGGTAAACGCGCTTTCCCCCCTGCTTTTAGCCAGGACTTTCGCCGCCCGGGCAGGGGGAGATAATATTATTAACCTGCTGGATTGCCGGATAAGAGATTATAATAGCGGCCGTGTAAGTTACAGTTTAAGCAAAAAGCTTCTTTCATATCTGACTGAAATGATGGCGGTGGAATTTGCTCCGCAAATACGGGTAAATGGAGTAGCGCCGGGCATTATATTGCCGGAGCCCGGAAAGGGAGATGAGTATATAGAAAGACTAAAGCTGTCTAATCCTCTTGAAAAATGGGGCAGTGTAGATGATATTACCAGAACTGTGCTATTCTTACTTGAGAGTGATTTTATAACCGGACAGGTAATTTTTGTAGATGGCGGACGTTCTCTAAAGAGAGGTGTAAATGGTTAAGAATATCGGTTTTATCGGCGCAGGCAATATGGCGTATGCTTTAGCCCAGGCAATAATCGAACAAGAATCTGTGGTACAGATAAATGTTTTCGATATCCGCCCTGAAAGGATGGATCTCTTTACCGGGGATTTTCCCAGGGTTAAATTAAAAAAAGGAAATCGTGATCTGGCCGCTGACTCTGAAATAATCTTCATTGCAGTAAAGCCTCAGGAAATTGACATGGTGTTGAAGGAAATCGTTGAGATAAAAAAGATAGTAATCTCTATTGCAGCGGGAATTACCATAAAGCATCTTGAGTCCAATCTTCCCCATGCCAGGGTATTCCGGGTTATGCCCAACACTCCCTGTTTAGTAGGGGAAATGGCTGCGGGCTTTGCTGCTGGCTCCAGGTCCACAGCCGGGGATGTGGAATTGGTTCAAAGACTGCTTTCTTATGCCGGTTATACTGTCATGGTAAAGGAGGAGCAGCTCGATGCAGTTACCGGGTTAAGCGGTTCGGGTCCTGCTTTTATCGCCTACCTGGCGGAAGCTTTTATCAACGCCGGAATCGGGCTGGGCTTAAGTGAGAAAACGGCCAGGGAGCTTACCTTGAAAACAATCAGGGGAACATCACTATTACTGGAGAAGAGCGGTATGTCTCCCAGCGAACTTATTAATATGGTAAGTTCTCCCGGGGGTACCACTGTAGCAGGCAGGGAGATTCTGGAAGGATCCGACTGCAGTGAGATAATCAGGAAAACCGTGGCAGCTGCCGCGGCCAGAAGCAAGGAGTTGGGAAGGTGAAGATTATTGAGCAGGCCAGGTTGGCTAAAGAGGCCAGTTTAAGGGTGGCTTCAAGTCCTCTGGAGCAAAAAAACAGAGCCTTGAGCAGGGCAACGGAATTTATCCAACAGAACCGGGAAATAATTCTTTCGGAAAACAGGAAAGATCTTAAACAGGCGGAAATGAGTAAACTCACAGAGTCCCTCTACAAACGCCTTATTCTCAATGATAGAAAAATCGATCAACTGGTGGCCGGTATTGAAGGTGTCATCAGGTTGCCTGACCCGGTTGGCAGGGTGCAGCTGGAAAGAGAGCTTGATCAAGACCTACTCCTTACCAGGGTGTCAGTGCCCATAGGGGTAATTGGGGTAATATTTGAGTCCCGTCCCGATGTTTTAGTGCAAATTTCCAGCCTCTGTCTGAAATCCGGGAATGCAGCCATTTTAAAAGGGGGGTCAGAAGCCTTATATTCCAACCGGATACTCTTTGAGCTCTTAAGAAGGGCTGCCGAAGAGACAGATACCCGTTTTAAAGGGAGTCTGCAGCTTGTTGAGACCCGGGAGGATATAAGAGAGCTTCTTAAGCTCGATCAGTATATTGATTTGATGATACCACGGGGATCGAATGAACTGGTAAAGAGTATTCAGGAAAATACCAGGATACCGGTATTGGGCCATACCGGGGGGGTGTGCCACCTCTATATTGACCGGGAGGCAGATCCGGAGATGGCGGTTGAGGTTGCCTATGATGCCAAATGCCAGTATCCGGCCGTGTGTAATTCAATTGAAACCCTGCTGGTACATAAGGATCTGGCCGCGGAAGTACTGCCTTTACTGGCGGAAAAACTTAATATGGTTGAACTAAGGGGTCGAGCAATTCCACATTACTGAAGCGGAATCAACCTGCTCCATAAACTCATTGGCCCTATCCCGGTTGCCGGTTATAATTCCATCGGTATGTCTGCTACCGTAGGTATTTATATGC
>DRHE01000302.1 GCA_011049745.1 Spirochaetales bacterium
CAGATAAACGAAAATGGTCTTCAATGGGCAGATATCAAATTTAACAGATCATCGCTGGTAAAAATAATCCGCAGCTATACCATGGAAGCCGGAGTTCGCAATCTTGAGAGGGAGATTGCCAATATTTTGCGTAAGATTGCCCGCCAGGCGGTAAAAAAGGGAATTCTGGCGGAAACTATTTCAGCAGCTGATTCGCAGCAAGATCCCCCAGCTAAGAGAGCCGATAGCTTCAAAGTTACGGTAACTGAAACCAGTGTGCGCAAACACCTTGGGAATGAGCGCTTCCAGGAAAAGGGTTTCTCCAAAGACAGGATTGCCGGATTAGCCGCCGGACTGGCCTGGACAGAGTTGGGCGGTGTGCTTCTGCCTGTGGAAGTAGCAATTATTGAGGGTAAGGGTGAGCTGATCCTTACCGGCAACATGGGTGATGTAATGAAGGAAAGCGCTCAGACGGCACTCTCTTTTTTAAGAGCCAATGCCGCGTGCTTTAATATAAAGCCGGACTTCAACCGCCGGAAGGATATTCATATTCATATACCTGAAGGAGCAATACCCAAGGACGGGCCTTCCGCCGGAATTACTATTATTGCCGCCCTGCTCTCCGCGCTTAGTGATGAGCCTGTGATCAAGGATCTGGCCATGACCGGTGAAATAACCCTGACCGGACGATTATTACCCATCGGCGGCGTTAAGGAGAAGGTTCTGGCCGCTCACAGGTATCAGATGACCAGGGTACTAATGCCGGAAAAGAACCGCAAAGATATCGATGAGCTTCCCAAAGAAGTACTCTCTTCGCTTCAATTTTTCTTTTCAGATTTCATTATCGATGCCCTGCTGATACTCTTTCCCGCGCTGAAGCTTAAAAATTTAAATAATAGGGCTTCCTGATTGATTTATCAGGTTTGGCTTGCCAGGAGCAGGTTTTTTATCTATTATTTATAGGACAAGGAGCATAAAAGAGTAATGTTGGTACCCGCAGAGGTGTGGACAGTGGCAAAGGCGGAACAGGGCAGCGCAGTGCTTATAAAGCCGGTGGGTTCCGATATAGCGGTACCGATCTTCATTGGCCCCCTGGAAGCCCAGTCAATTTTAATCGGACTGGCCAATCACAAAATGCCCCGCCCCCTTACTCACGATCTTTTTATTTCTGTCCTGAAACAGGCCGGGGTTAAAATTACCAGGATCGAGATAACCGAGCTGAAGGAGGGCACTTTTTACGCCAGGTTGCTGCTCAGCCAGGAGGGAGAGGATTTCATCATTGATTCCCGTCCCTCAGACTGTATTGCCCTGGCTGTGCGCTGTAAATGCTCCCTCTACATTGACGAAGGGGTAGTGGATGAGGCAGGCATTTCTATTTCTACAGTGAAGCCGGAAAAAGAAACCATCAGAACTGAAACAGAGTCAAAGTTGACTATACTCCAGAAGCAGCTGGAAAATGCTGTGGAAATGGAGAATTACGAAGAAGCGGCAATAATACGCGACAAGATTAAAGAGTTTGAAAAAAACCTGTAACCTAACGATACCTCTTTCTGAAAACGATGGTAATAAAAGCCGCAGTAAAGAAAACCATCGGCAGATTTACCAGTAAAAGCTTAAAAATCGGAACCCCCTGCACCTGCCACATTTCACTTCCCACCAGGCCGAACTTTTCCAGGGTGATAAAAACAATTTCCGCATAGGATATCAACGTACCAATTATCACTAATACCCAGGCTATATCCCTGGTTTTAGACCAGAGCAGTATGGCAAAAAAGGTGGCCATCGCCCCGAATAGAAGTCTGCTTAAAACCATAATCAGATCTGAAATCAACATGATCCTATTATCCCGGATATTTACTAAAAAGATCAACCATTCGCTTTAATTCTCCCGGCGAAGCTTCAGCCGGTAAGATGGAGGGACCCGGATAACCTGGATTAAGAAGCGCCCCTCCCTCAAGAAAGCTCTTGAAAACTTCGGCATAAAGACTCTCTTCAAAATTCGCGGTTATGTATATACCCCTCTGAAGCCAGCCCCCCTTCCCTTTTAACAGGTCTTCTTTGAACCAGTCTGCCTGTCGATAATTTTTCATGTTATGCAGGGCGCGCAGGGCGCCGGCTAATATAACAGGTGAGATCACCTCTGATAATGGAAACCCTTCAGGCGGGGTATGGCGAAAACAGACGGCAGCGGGGGAGCCGCCCATGGCAAAAGGAATAACAGGCATAAGCACTGAAACCCCCTCTTCCGCCTGAGCATCCTTCACAAAGGGATAAGACTTAAGTATATCACCTCTTCTTTTTGTCCGCTCGAAGGGATCGCAGATATCACTGCTGCTTATTTCTCTACCCAAATAGAGAGCAGCTATACTTAAGGCCCCATCAGGAGAACCTGCCAGATAGACATAAGGGAATTCCGGAAACCGGCGGCAGAGAGCCTGCTCCAACCTTTTCATATAGATTGACGGCAGGTCAAAGATAGTACCCCTGGATATAACATCCTTCATAACAGTGGTAAGTCTGAAAGCCCGGTGACCCAAAATTGCCCGGCCGCCGTTCTGGTAGAGATCAAGATAGACCCGCTGATTGTAATCATAAAGACGGTAGCCCCGTGCTCTTTTAATTGGCGGCAGAAGATTGATTAGCTGCATTATATTTACTATAGCAGAATAATTCCGACTCTTTAAGCCCCGGTTTTCAAGACCAGTCATCCATGGCAATCCGCTCCAGGGGTGTGTAGTTTAAGCAAAAGCGCGCTGACCTGCCATTTTCAAAGCGGACAACTACCATTGGTTCGCTCCCCTGCATCCACTTCCTGGTGATAATGCCTGAGCCGTATTGCTCATGAAAAACACCGCAGCCCAGCGGTAATTCCTCTTCTACAGATTTTTGGCCATAGACATCCATAATCTCTGCAGGCACTTCATCCAGGAAAACGGAGGGAGTCTGCCACCGTTCACGCCCGAATATCTTCCTGGTGGCGCAGGTGATTAAAACCAGCCTCTCCCTGGCCCTGGTTATGGCCACATAAAAAAGCCTTCTCTCCTCTTCCAGTTCCTCTTCATCCGGAAAAGCCGACTCCTCCAAACCTGAGTAGAGGGGGAAAACACCCTCTTCAAGCCCGGTAATAATCACCCGCTCAAACTCCAGTCCCTTGGTATTATGCACCGTTATCAAGGTAACCCTGGGTGTGGTTTCATAAGGGTCTTCATCCGAGCTGTTCAAGGATATATCTTCAAGGTAGCGCGACAATCCCTCCCTGCCCGCCGGATATTCACTCAAAGCGCTTACCAGCTCCTCCAGATTGCTGAGCCTGCTGCTTCCCTCTGCCAGATCCCGCTCCCGGTAGTGATCGTAAAGCCCTGATTTGGTGATCACCTCTTTGATCAATAAGGCCGGTTTGCTTTTATCGAGCCTTTCACCCAGATGGTCCATCAAGCTTAAGAATTGTTCCGCTCCACCGGCCCCCCTGCCTCTCAATGAATCAAGGGCTGTTTTCCCGGCAGCCAGCAGATCCATACCGTGATCCCTGCTCACCGCCTTTATCTTATCAAGGCTCTTTTCACCCACCCCCCGGCGCGGTTTACCGATAGCCCGGGCGAAAGCCACTATATTATTGGGGTTAAGCAGTAAAACAAGGTAAGCCAGAGCATCTTTGACCTCTTCCCGCTCATAAAATCGCAGGGTTCCCACTACCCGGTAGGGAATTTCCAGACGGTTAAAGAGGGTCTCGAAGCTTCGTGATTGAAAGTTCATGCGGTAGAGGATAGCCGTGTTTCCGTAGCCGCCGTCCTTTAAAAGATCGGAACAAAAGCGGGCCTCATGCTCCTGGTCTTCAAGATGCACCATTAGAATCCGTGCTCCTTCTCCCTTTCGGGTCCAGAGATTCTTGCCCAGTCTCCTGCGGTTATTCTTAACTACTGAGCCGGCCGCAGCCAGTATATTGCCCGTGGAGCGATAATTCTCCTCCAACCTGATCACCATGGTACCGGGAAAGGTTCGATCAAAATTCAGGATGTTCTCCATTTCAGCTCCGCGAAAACGGTAGATAGATTGATCCTCATCCCCCACAACACAGATATAGTTGCTCTTATCATAGAGCTCATCTAACAGATGAAATTGAGCGATATTTGAATCCTGGTATTCATCGACTAAAACAACCCGGAAGCGCTGGCTGATCCTCTTCTTTACCTCGGGATTATCCTGAAGCAGCTGCACGCTGCGCATAATCAGATCACCAAAATCAACATTACCGCTCCTCTGCAGATAACGCTGATAGGCACGGTAGACCTCAGGCAGATCTTCATGGTGGGATAAGCTTCTCAGATCATCATCCGGGCCAAGGCAGCAATCCTTGGCCCTGTTTATACAGTGTAAAAATTCTTTGCGCTGCCGCCGCGCATCACTCCCGGTAAGCTCTCCGGGAAGTTTATCCTTCACCGCACTTTTAAGCAGGGAGAGGGAATCCTGCTCATCACAGATAGTAAAATAGGGGCTCAAACCGATAAGTGAAGCATTTCTCCTTAACAACCAGGCGCCGAAAGAATGAAAGGTGCGGATCATCACCTCACCGGCTTCCGGCGCTAAAGCCACTGCCCTCTGCTTCATCTCTTTAGCCGCTTTATTGGTGAAGGTTACCGCGAGGATGCAGCGGGGATCAAATTGCTGCTGATCCACCAGGTAGGCGATCTTAGTGGTAATTACCCGCGTCTTGCCGGAGCCTGCTCCAGCCAGGATGAGCAGCGGCGAACCGTAATGGAGCACCGCCTCCAGTTGCCGGCTGTTTAGAGACTTGAGGTAAGAGGGATCAGAGCCTTTAACCATTACTCACCACCGCTTCCAGGTCCACTCCATTGCACTTGACGATCTTCACCAATACTCTTTCTCCGGCCCGCAGGTCGCTGCTGCCATGCACTACGGTCAGTCCATCCACTTCCGGCGCCGAAGATAGCCCCTGGCCAGGAAAAGATCTTCCCCCCGCACCCTTTCTTCTACCAGCACGGCAAGCTCTCTGCCGATAAAACGCTCCAGCCTCTTCTCGGTTATGGATAACTGAATCTCCTCGATCTCCCTTTTTCGCCGCATTGCCGCGCCTTTGGCTACACTTCCGGAAAACGAAAAGGCCCTGGTGTCCTCCTCTCTGGAGTAGGTGAACACACCGGCCCAATCCAGTTGTGCCGCTTCAAGAAAATCGATAAGGGTCAGAAAATCTTCCCTGCTTTCTCCGGGAAAACCCACCAGGAAAGTCGAGCGGATAACCGCATCAGGCAAACATTTATGTATTTCCTCTATCAAGGAGAGATAGCTCTCTTTCGACCCCTTCCTGCCCATGGCCTTTAGAATAGCGGGCGAGGCATGCTGAAAGGGAAGATCAAAATAAGGGAGAATCCGGGGATCATCCCGGATTATGGACAGCAGAGAACGGGGAAAATGATCAGGATGTATATAGAGCAATCTAATCCAGAATTCACCTTTCAACGCGGAGATGTCATTTAAGAGCAACTCCAATTCCTGCGAGCCGCGATCAACTCCAAAAGAGGCCAGGTCCTGGGCAATAATGTTTATTTCGAATATTCCCCTGCCAATAAAATCTTTTACTTCGCTTACTATACTCCGCCTCTCCCTGCTTCTTAAGGTTCCACGGATAAGGGGAATAGCGCAGTAGCTGCAGTTGTTGCTGCAGCCTTCGGCTATTTTTACATAGGCGCTTCCGGGAAAAGAGAGCAGGCGTTTTCGCTCAAACAAGGTGTATTGCACTTTTCTCTTGCTACGCTTATGGCTTTTTGCCCTTACTTCTGCAGCCGCAGGCAGGTCCGGCATCCCCTGGAGCACCGGCAGGCTATAGAGGTCCGGCAGGATTTCTGAAATCGCTGCAGGATCCGCGCCTGACCAGAATGCATCAATTTCATTGAGCTCATGTATAAGGTGGTGCCTGTAACGCCTGACCAGGCAGCCAGCCATTACCACCTGCTTATACGGATATTTTTCCTTGATGGCTAAAGTAGTTTCTATGGATTCTTCTTTGGCCTCAGCTATAAAACCACAGGTGTTTACCAGAATAATATCCGCTTCTTCAGGAACTTCAGACCAGGTAAGTCCCGCCCCTTCTAAAGAGGCAATCATTACTTCCGAATCGACCTGGTTTTTTGCACAACCAAGGCTTTCTATATAGAATTTCAGAGATTTCCGCTTAATCGGCAGGTGTTATCTCCAGGCTATATCCTGCAGCATCCTTATTCCAGCGCACAATACGGGTTGCCACTTCCCCGGGCTTGCCCATTTCCACATCTCTGCCGCCAATCATCACCCGCAGCACACCGCTGTTGGACATCCACAGTTTCGCTTCCTTCTTCACATCCAAAGAAAAACTTTCTCCCTTGTGAAAGAATCTCTCTTCCCGCGTCTTATCGTCTACCAAATAGCGGAACAGGCAGAAACCGCGAAAATTGATACTTATTCTGAAAGGACGGGGCTCAGCGGCCTTAAGAATTACCACCGCCCTTTTTTCTGATTCAATTACCGGTAGAGCCCGCCCCCCGACCAGGCTCTCAGCGCCATCCCTAACACCTTGCGCCTCAGCTTCAGTACCCACATCCGCACCCGCTTCGGC
>DRHE01000303.1 GCA_011049745.1 Spirochaetales bacterium
GACAGAATCTATAATCTCACCGGTCACCGGTTGAGCGCCTCTTATTCAGCTGCGAAAATTATGTGGCTGCGGGACAACGAGCCCGATACATACAAAAACACTTTCAAGTTCATACATGCCAAGGATTATCTGGCAGCGCAACTTACAGGCCGGCTGGTTACCGATTATTCCGACGCCTCCGGGATGAATCTGCTGGATATAAATAAACTGGAATGGTCAGAAGAAATCCTGTCAGCCGCAGCCATAGACAGGGACAAACTGCCGGATATTGTTGAATCAATAGAAGTAATCGGTAAAGTTAGCGCAGGAGCCGCCAGGCAAAGCGGGCTCCTTGAAGGAACCCCGGTGGTTATCGGCGGCGGCGACGGGGCCTGTGCTACCTGCGGTTCGGGGGTCGTGCATGAGGGAGAGACCTACATTTACCTGGGAACATCCACCTGGATGGCTACCGCTTCAACCAGGCCCCTTATCGATCCACAGCAGAGGACCTTTACCTTCTGCCATTTTACCCGGGGACTCTACTTTCCAACAGGCACTATGCAGAGCGGCGGCGGTTCATTTCAGTGGCTCAAAAACACACTCTGTAATTCTGAAAGAGCAGCAGCCGAGCAGGCAGGTATCGATGTTTATGACCTCTTGAATTTGAAGGCAGAAGAGGTGCCATGCGGGTCGGAGGGTGTAATTTTTCTACCATACCTAATGGGAGAGAGGAGCCCTCTCTGGAATCCTGACGCCAGAGCCTGTTTTGTCGGCCTTTCCATGGTGCACGACAAGCGGCACATGATCCGGGCTGTGCTGGAAGGGGTAGCATACAACATGAAGCTTATCGAGGAAGCTTTTCTGGAACAGGGAGTAAATATTTCTACAATACGGATGATCGGCGGTGGAGCAAAGAGCAGACTCTGGCGGAGTATTTTCTCCGATATAACAGAGAGGAAAGTAGCCAGGCTCAATTTTATTGAAGAGGCAACCTCAATTGGAGCCGCTATTGCCGGTGGTGTCGGCGTTGGTATTTTTTCTTCGCTCAAGGAAACCGATAAGCTGGTAAAACTGGAGGAGGAAATCCATCCGAACGAAGATAATTTTCCTACCTACAGAAAATATTACAATATATTTAAAACAACTTATGAGAAACTCTTTGATGTTTTCTCCATGATGGCGGAAACCCGCTCTTAATACAAACCCGATATCCTATGGGAATTTTCTATTGGAAAAAGAGTGAATCTGTTTATTTGTGAACCGCAAAAATAAAGAGGAGGAAATCTGAATGAATAAGGTTGGAATCTACTACGCCTACTGGACCCATGACTGGGACGCGGATTTTGTGCCCTATATCTACAAAGTAAAAAAGTTGGGGTTTGATGTTCTGGAGATCAATGCCGGAACCATTGCCGCTTTGGGAGCAGATGAAAAAAAGCGTCTTAAAGACACGGCTGCAGAAACGGGAATCAATATGAGCTGCTGTATCGGGCTGCCGCCCTCTTCGGATCTCGCTTCTTCCGATATCACTGTCCGCCAGGCAGGAATTAATCACCTGAATCGTATCGGTGATGCTATGGTGGAGTGCGGAATTGACCGGTTGTCCGGCATTATCTACTCCAACTGGCCCGGATCCTTTGAAGACCGTGGAGTAACCAAACAGCAGGCCTGGGATTGGAGCGTAGCCTCTATGAAGGAAGCCATAAAAAAGGCGGAGGATCTGGGACTTATCTATAACGTGGAAGTTGTAAACCGCTTTGAGCAGTTCCTTATGAATACTGCCGATGAAGGGGTGGCCTATGTCAAAGAGGTGGGCAGCACCCACCTTAAGATACTGCTGGACACTTTTCACATGAATATCGAGGAGGACACCATCGGGGGAGCTATCGAAACTACCGGGGAGTACCTGGGACATCTCCACACCGGAGAGAGCAACCGCAAGCCTCCCGGATACGGCCACATTCCCTGGGATGAGATCGGCGCCTCTTTAAAAAAGATAAACTTCCAGGAGTGGGTGGTTTTGGAGCCCTTCCTGATGCCCGGAGGCGAAGTAGGCCGGGATATCAGGGTTTACCGGGATCTTATGCCGTATGCGGATCTGGACGAAGAGGCCCGGAAGGCCTGTGCATTTACCAGGGCATTTTTAAAGTAGCTTATCGGAGATAGGTTGAACCCTGCTTATTGTAAACATGGATAAAGTTGGCTATGGAGCGGTCGTAGCCGGCCTCAATATCATCGGGAAAATAACAGGCGGGCAATTCGCCCATTCGGCGGTGGTAGATCAGACACTCGCAGCAGATGCCCTTCCTGCCGCATGTGTAAGTACAGTTGCAGTTTCGCTTATTCTCTTCGATAGCACAGGTTCTCAAGTTTTATTCTCCTCCTGAATTATTCGGCAGTTATTACAGCCTTTTGGGAAAGGTCATTCTTATTCAGCACGAGAACGCTCCCATCTTCAGAATTAATGTACAATTTATCACCGAAAGTGGCAATAAAGCTGTCCTTATCCACCCTCTGATCTGACTGCGCGGTTAAGGTCAATTCCTCGTCAAAGCGTGCCAGGCGGTAATCCGAGCCCTGCTTCATCACCCCATAGATAAAGCCGCCCTGGATGAAGACCATGGAGTCACCATACATATCCTCTTTACCCCATTTAAGGGGTTCCAGGGTAGTAGGATGGAGAAAGACCAGGCGCGCCTCTTCCCTGCTGCTCTTTTCCCTGGCCAAAAGCAGTATCATATTCTTGAAGAAATAGAAGCTGCGGCCGTAGACATGGGCAAGGGTTGAGCTGGTCAGGGTTGCCTCGGAGAAGGGGTCGATAATGGTGAGATTACGGGTGATCTCCCCCGCCTTACCCCTTGACTGAACCCAAAGGTAATAGAGTTTATCCGAGTAATAATCCGCTTTCTCAGGCGCTGAAGCCGCTTCCTGTGCCTTTAGATCCTGCGAGCGCTCATCTTCTATAATCTGTTCCCGTTCTTTCTTAATCTCCTCTTCTTTCTCAGCAACTGCACGGTCGGTTTTTGCCAGCTCTGCTTCGGCTTTTTCTATCTCAGCCTTCTTTTTATCGATTTCAGCCTGCCGCTCTTTGATTTCCTTTTCACTCAAGCGGGAAGCCTCCTCTGCCAATTTTTTTACCGCTTCTGCTTCTGCTTCTTTTTGCGCGGCTATACTCTCCTCTGCTTTTTCAATTAAAGCTTCTCCCTCTTCAACCTCCCTCTCTTTGAACTCCACCATCTCTTTGCGGTCTTCAAGCCCCATATCTTCAGCCGTTCGCAGCTCTTCAATAACGCTTTCCTCTGTGAGCTCGCTGGTGCTTAAGGAGCTCAAGCCGCCGCTCTCCGCTTTTTCAGTCAGGGGAATTACCATTTTAGTGGCTCCCGGCCACTCGAAGTATTTTGTGGAAATGCCGGCGTCTTCACGGCTCAGGTGTTCAGTCACCACCTCCTTATACTTCTGAGAGAGGTATTCCAGGTCGCCCCGGAAAACAGCATTATAAATTGTGGTAAACAGGGCCAGCAGGCGGGCATCTTCTGCAGTGTAGCCAAAAGAGGCCTCCAGGTAGCCGGCTATAACCCGGCGCACATTGTCAATATGATCGACCCGGGCATCTTCATCTATGGATATAATATCTGCATCAAATTTATCCGGCTCTTCAGGATCAACTGCCCGTATAATAGAGTATTTGCCCGAAAAACTGCCCCGTAAGCCATTCTGCTCACGGGAAGAGGCTAACAGCCAGCCTATGGCCTTTATTTCTTCAGCAGTATCAATTCGTTTAACTCTTCTCAAAGCCTTTGACATAATGGTTTCGCAAAGTGAAAAGATGCTTGATCCTGCTGCATATCGTACTATCATTGGAGTAGCTCTAGGCAGCTCTTCTGCCAGGGTGCGCAAAAGCGCTTCAGCCCTATTGACCCGGATTACCAGAGGCAGCGGACAGGAGCAATAGGGATCTCTAAGACCCAAAGGAGTAAAAAATGCAGAAATTACTTCCTACAGTTGCTCTGTTATTACTCACCATCCTTAATATATCCGCCCTGGAGGTGGATATTGATGAGCTGAAAGAACAGGCAGAAAAGAAGATCGAGTTTATCAACTATACCGGCGAGTATAAACGAATTGATAC
>DRHE01000304.1 GCA_011049745.1 Spirochaetales bacterium
CAGTATTTCCACACCCGCATGCACCAGGTCGGTAAAGAGTTGCTCTAATTCCGGAAGTTTTTCCCCAAGTCCCACCATAATACCTGACTTCAGCAGGGTTCCTTTTCTCCTGGTTTCAGCTGCTTTAGCCAATACCTTTAATGAATACCTGTAATCAGCACCACACCGCACTTCACTATAAAGGCGCTCCACGGTTTCCAGGTTATGGGCAAAGACCTCAATTGGCAGAGAGGCTACTCGACCCACTGACTTGAAACAACCCTTAAAATCAGGAACGAGCAATTCTATTCTCGCGTCAGGCAGCTTGTTTTTAATATCCTCTACGACCCTGACAAAATAAGCCGCGCCCCGATCGGGCAGATCATCCCTGGTTACCGATGTTATGACGGCAAAGTGAATATTCTGCTCGCTCATGAAAACAGCAATCTTTAAACCCGCATCAATATCCGGATTAACAGGCGGGCCATGCGCCACTGCACAGAATGAGCAATTGCGGGTACAGCTGCTGCCCATGATCATAAAGGTAGCATTGCCGGAACTGAAACATTCCGAAATATTGGGGCAGCGGGCAGATTCGCAGACCGTGATCAATCCAAAAGAAGCTACCTTTTTCCTGGTCTTTAAAACAGCTGAAGAAAGCTTTACCTCTTTACGCAGCCAGGAGGGTCTTGGTGAATTAACGGACAAATTGAAGCTCTCTTTTCAGGCTTTCCGAAATATTCAGCGCCTCTCCCCAGATAAGTTTAGTTTCTGTTTGCAGTATATCTGAAAAGTCATTAGCCAGAATAGTTTTCAGCGCCTGCTGATAATTATCCTCGATTGAAAAGAGTACCGCCTCTGAATAGCCTCCGGCAGCCTGCCAATCTTCAACAATGGCCAGGCCGCTTTCATTTATAAGATAATCGAGGAAGAGTGAATTAAGGGTATAGCTTTTGAGCAGATAGATAACAACCCCCTGACGCTTTAAATTATTTATATGCTCTTTAGCTTTTACCCGGTCATTTATACCAGGTATCTCTATAGTCAACAATTGTGAATGATCAGCGAGCTTCAGGAACCCCTCTTTAAAAGCCCTGATCTCTTCTCTTCCCCCGGGAGTTAATCCCGCCGCCAAAACACCTACCCTGCCGCGACCGGAAGTATTGTGCTTCTCAGAGAGAAGGGGATTTGCCAGCAGCCTCGCTGCAGCATAACCGGCCTGATAAAAGGCCGGCAGCCGGTTGAAAGAGTGACCAATAAGATTTGCAGAAGCATTATCAGGGCTCTGCAGTTTTGGGGAACTACCGCGACTCTCCAGGTGAACAAAAATACTATCCGGAAAGTCAGCGGCAAAAAGGCTTAGATCCATGGAAAAGAGCGAAGCAACAACTGTAATGGCCGGCTGATAGCTTTCCAGTGTTTCTCTCAACACTTTTTCAGCCTGCTCCGGCTTTTCAGTTATCACTAATTTAAGGGTGTATCCCTCAGCCTCTACCAGTTTGGTCAGCTCTCCGGTAGACAGTCCCTTTTCCTGCAGGTACACCCAGCTATAGGGATCAGAAAAAAAGACAAAAAACTCTGCCGGACGGCAGGAGATCAATAGGAAAATAATCGGAACAAAGAAAATTTTTCTTTTCAACATCATTTAACAGGCTACCACCGGCCTTTCGGATGGTCAAGAAGCATAGGCCCGGCTCCTGAAGGCTTGACAGCAATCAATAATATCATTATAATACTATAAATTAAAAGTATTTATTATACAGACAAAGAAGGAATTTATATGGTCAGATATAGTGAGCTCGGATTGGTCAACACCAGGGAAATGTTTAAAAAGGCCATGCGGGAAGGATATGCAATTCCCGCCTATAACTTCAATAACCTGGAACAGCTTCAGGCAATTATCACCGGCTGCCTGGAAACACGCTCTCCGGTTATCCTCCAGTTGTCTAAAGGAGCACGCAGCTATGCCAATGAAACTCTGCTCCGTTACATGGCTCAGGGCGCTATGAAAATAGTCAACTCTTCTGAACATCCCATACCGGTGGCTCTTCATCTGGACCATGGCGACAGCTATGAATTGTGTGTGTCATGTATTGAAAACGGTTTTTCTTCGGTAATGATAGATGGTTCTGCCCTCTCCTATGAGGATAATATCCAGCTTACCGCAAAGGTGGTTGAATATGCTCATAAATATGATGTTACGGTAGAGGGGGAGCTCGGAGTTCTTGCCGGAATAGAGGATGAAGTATCCCATGAAAGCTCCAGTTATACCAATCCCGCGGATGTTGAAGATTTTGTAAAGCGCACCGGCGTAGACAGCCTGGCCATTTCCATAGGCACCTCTCATGGGGCCTTTAAATTCAAGGTCAAACCGGGCGAAGATGTTCCGCCCCTGCGTTTCGATATTCTGGAAGAGATTGAATTACGAATTCCCGGATTCCCTATTGTGCTCCACGGCGCCTCATCAGTGCTCCAGGAGTATGTCCGGACCATCAACAAATTCGGCGGGGAAATGACGGGAGCTGTAGGAGTGCCTGAAGACCAACTGCGAAAAGCCGCTAAATCTGCTGTATGCAAGATCAATATCGATTCCGACGGCAGGCTGGTGATAACGGCGGTTATCCGTAAGATCATGCATGAAAATCCGGCATTATTTGATCCTCGAAAATACCTGGGCCCTGCCCGTGAGGAACATACTAAAATGATAATGAAAAAAAACCGTGAGGTCTTAGGCAGCGCTGATAGAGCTTAGAGTTATGCGTCTCGGCACTATAACCGTGCATAATAAGTTTTGGTAAAAAAAGAGTAAATTGTGGAAGAAAAAAAAGAGAGAACAATTGAAAAGGCTCGTGATTATTTTCATAAGTACTGGTACCGTAAGACATCCCTATCTGACCTGATCAACGAAATAGGTATTTCCAAACCCACCTTCTATAATTACTTTAAAAACAAAGAAGAGCTCTTCAAGATGGTTATGGTTAATACCTATAATGAGTTCCAGTACGAGTTTAATCAGAGAGCCAGGAAGTCTACCAGTGCTATGGAGAAGCTTGATATCTTTGTTCGTACCTATAGCTGGTTCCTTGACACCTATCCGCTCTACCGGGACCTCTACAAACCAGGAAATGACCTGCTCCCCCGCTGGCTGAAATCCAGGATCTCCAAAGATCTTTTTGCTGAAGGGTTGGCCACAATACGATCTATAATCGAGCAGGGACTGGAAGAGGGCATTTTTCGCCGGAACCTTGATATAACTGCTTCTTCTTTAATGATTTACCAGTTGATAACCCTTCTGCTCAGCAATGATCCCAATGATTTTCGTAAAAATAATGGACCGGAATATAAAATTGATATTGATACCCTGATTAAAATGCTTGGCGAGGGTCTGATAGTTAAAGAATAAAACTACAGTAAATATAGTTTTCTTCCTGCAAAGAGAAAAATTATTGCTCCTAGAAAACATACAATCGTAAGTATAACTGCATAAATAAGATAAAAGGTCATATAGAAATAAGTGACCAGTGCGCCAACCACCGGTATGCAAAATAAGAGCAGCAGAAAGAGCAAACGCCTTAATCCGTACCCCTCCTGATAATATCCGAACAACACCGCGGCAAAAAGCAGAGAAGAAATACGCACGGCCGGCAGCAGAAAGAGAGACAGCAGATTAAGATCGGTTGAAAATTTAAACAAGTCATACAAGCTGAGTGAGCTATAGTAGCCGGCCAGGAAAAAAGCAACCGGGATGAATTCAGGGTGGCGGTGCATAAGAAGAAAACAGCCGGCCACTCCCAGTACAAACTCCAGCAGATGGTACTCAAAAAGATAAAAGAGGTAGAGACGCCATGAGCGGTAAGAAATTGGCAGCAATCCTCTTAAAAAGAGAATAACAATCAGAGCAGGTATAAAAAAAAGTATACCGCGAATAAAAGAGAGGCCGGGTGCGGGGCTGGCAGAAAAAAAGAGCGCCTCTCCGGGTTTAAGTAGAGAAAAGAGAAAAAGGATACTTAGTGGTATGGCAAAGATCATGAATAGGAACATAAACCTATCTGCCCAGAACAGTATCTTCTATTTCTCTAAGCTGGGAACGATAGAGTGAGGCGATACCGGCGCCATAATCGGCGATCAACTGGATCATATTCCGG
>DRHE01000305.1 GCA_011049745.1 Spirochaetales bacterium
ACGGGGCGGAAGCCATGGTCAAGATGAGAGCAGTCTATCTGTCGGGGGATTTCGAGGAATACTGGGATTGGCACATCGCGCAGGACCAGGAGCGTCTCTTCCCAAAAGCCCGCTGGGAACCCGCCGTTACCGTCGTCCTAAAGTAGCCACATCCAAAAAGTTGTGCTATAATTTATTGACCGAACAGCCTTATAATTAATACAATAGGTTTGGTGTTTGCATTATGACCAGCGATAGATTACTGACTAAAATAAAGTCTTGCCTGAAGCGCGTATACAGAGATCGTCTCTGCGGCATAATATTATACGGTTCTGAAGCAAGAGGAGAAAGCACACCTGATAGTGATATTGATATAATAGTATTACTGGAAGGGAAAATCGATTACAGCAAGGAAGTACGAACATGCATACATGCACTTTATTCCCTTATACTGGAGCTTGGACGTTCTATAAGCCCTGTAATTGTGGATATAGATGAATATAATGCGGCGGAATGGCCACTTTATAGAAATGCTCGTAGGGAAGGGATTATGGTATGAATAAATATGCCAGAGATCTTTGGATTCGAGCGTTAGATGCATTGCATACAGCCAAGGTAGATCTATCCGTCAGCTATGATGCCACCGCCTCTCGTGCATATTATGCTGCTTTTTATGCTGTATCTGCATTTTTCGCTATTGAAGGTCGGGAATTCACAAGACATAAAGCAGTTCAGGCTGCGGTTCATAGAGACCTTGTAGATTTTAAACGTTGGCCTGCTTCATTAGGCGAGGATTATTCATAACTTTTACAGCTTCGAGATACCGGTGATTATGGGGGCAGTCAACACGTAATGGAAAGTGATGCTCATGAGGCTATTGAAGCTGCTGAACGAATCCTTGATGCAGTCCGTAATGATCATCAGGAATTGGAAGTAAGCGATGAAGAGTAAAGACTGCAAATGAAAATAAAGGGGAAGTATTTCATTTTAATTCAGTGACGTGTCGGGAAGAGCGGCCTTTGTATGTTCCTCAAGATACGGATCAACCTGCGTGATATTTTCCCCCATCCCTACACAATAGCAAACGCCGAAGCCTTTCTATCTATAGTAACGGAAGATGACCCCAAAACGGTATTTGCTATAGCAAATGAGGTGGAGGCAATCGGTAGCATAGGCTTAGTGCTTGGCAAGGATGTGCATCGTTTTACCGCAGAGCTGGGGTATTGGCTGGCTGAACCCTATACAACGAACACAGCCTCAGCGCGGCTACTGGAAAAGGCGGGATTCAAATATGTTGGTCTTTTGCAGGCCGGCGCCTTCAAGGACGGCCGGCTTCTTGATCAATTGCTATATGCGCGGGTAAACGCTTAATTCAAATAAGTTGTCAGAGCCATGAAAAGCGAGCTATGGCGGGAAGCACATAATATCAGAATTGCAGGTTGTTGGCGATAAGCGATTTGTATTTCTTTAGAATAGTGTATTTACTCTTCTATCTTTATGTGTACAATCAATGTGTAAGAGGTTTATGCATGAGAACGAATGTTGTAATAGAAAATGAGCTTATGGAGAGGGCCCTTAGTATAGGCGGCTATAAAACCAAGAAAGCTGCTATTGCTGCAGGGTTGAAACTACTTGTCCAGTTTAAAAGCCAGGAAAAATTGAGGTCGCTTAGAGGAAAAGTCCGCTGGGAGGGTGATCTTGAGAGGATGAGGACTAACTCTTGATACTGGCAGACACTTCAATCTGGATCGATTAAAGGAATTTGATCTGGTTAATAGATACTTATCCAATTTACGCTGTGTAGACCTGGGAGGCTTTGGGGTAGCCTATAGAGCGGCCTGCAATTATCGCCTGTTGCGGCAGAAAGGAATAACGGTAAGGAAAACAGTAGATATGTTTATCGGTACCTGGTGCATTATGAATGAAGCCGAATTGTTACATAATGATAAGGATTTTGATGAGCTGGAGGAGCATTTGGGATTGAAAGTAATCCGGTAGAGAAGCTGTAATGAGTTAGGCTTTGCTTTGCTCAAGACAATAGAAAACAATCAAGCAGTTGGATTTTAAAGGTTCATGATAATATCAATTAACTGATCAGCCCCGTTCTCATTGAAGCTGTATTCCTGGCATTCTCTTATTCTTCTCTCTCCGCTCTCGAATATTGCGCCGGTCGGTACAAATATAGCCTCTTTGTTCAGGTATATCACCTCCCAGAAGGAGTTGTAGCCGGCACCGCAGACAATGAGGTCTGATGCGCTGTAATAGTCCATAACGGGAAAGATGCCTTCCTCATAAGTGGTAGTATATACCATTTGATACAAATCCTCAAGGTATGAATAGGTTTTCTTTACTCTTTTAAAGTCCCCCGGATGGCCGCTGTAGGAGAGGATGCAGACCTCTCTGTTCGGATTGAGCTTCAATTCAGAGATGGCATCATCTCTGGACAGAATCTCGTCGCGATTCCTGAGCACTAATGGATTAATTGATTCCATTGTAAAATTTCCCTTAAATGGTTCAATGGCAAGCACGCGATCGTAGTTTTCCGGTTGGAATGAAATAGGATTGTCGGGGAAGTCAATTGAAAAGAAGCTGTCATCTACCTGGCGGCAGAGGAAGATTTTTTTGCATTCAAGCTCGTTAATAAAGTGATGGAGCGTGAACCAGATTAGATCAACTATAATTATTTCAGGATTTTGGCTGAGTAATGTTTGATAGAATATAGTATCCTGGCACTCTTTTTGAGAGAAACATTCCACGTCCTCAAGGGGAATATCCAGGTGTTTAATATTTAATGAATCAGCAAGGAATGAAAATCGTGAACCACTGAGTATTGTATAATCGCATTCTATTTCTTTTCGTCTAAAGGCATTGCCTATGGAAATACCTCGCACCACCCTCCCTGAACCGGTTGCTCCGGAGGTTAGGTAGATAACTTTCATGCTTAACAGGCCCAGTAGAACTCAAATCGACCGGTTCCTGTTCCTGTTTGTCCGTATGTTTCCCATGCAGTACCAGCTATGTCGCCTATTGATACTAATCTATCGCCCTGAAAACCTACGTCGTTTATGCTTGCTTCGTCGAGAATGGATATTTTCTTATTGAGGATAGCTAGAAAACGTTTAGGGCCGTAATAATTCCCGGGTATATCATCTGCGGCAGGTGACTGATTGCCATATGCCGCTATAAATCCCAGATCTGTATCGAGTTGAATAATTTTATATCCGCCGGCTCCATTTCGATTGGTAATAAAAATATATGGTGTTTTCACAAGAACATCCCAGGCTGTATTGATATTAGTGGGATAGATAGTAGTAACATTTTGAGCAAAGGGATCATATAAGAAGATTCTGTTTAAACCCAAGTTATTATTACCCGCTATGTAGAGCATTCCGTCTTCACCAACAGCCATGCCACGAATAGTCTGTATCTGATCAACGCCTACATTTATAATACGAGATACGTCGGCAGTACCGTCAAGATTGACCCTCCACAATTGGTTGCTGGATGAATAATAGAGATAATCATTCTGTCTATCTACGGTCAAAGCTACTATACTGCTTGCTTTATCAGAGAAGGCGAAAAAATTACTTCCGCTGATATCATCAACTCTGATAACTCTGCGAAAACCTGTAGAGGCAAAATTATTCGCGATATAGATTCTACCCTGTGAATCAAAGTCTACATCATATGGTTCGAAATCACTTAAGGTCCATCCTATATCAGTTCCTATAAGAGCTGTCCATCCTGCCCCGCTTATATTATCGATCTGAATGAGACGATTATTCCTATAATCCGGTATCACCAGCTTGGTTTCATTCAGCCCCATGGTAAGGACTATTTCAGTGGTTTCGCCCGCTGCTAGATCAACCGTGGCTGTTCCTTTAAAGGATACAGCTGCGCTTAAGCTTGAGGGGCCGACATGCGCTATCAACTCGAACTGCCGATCTACTCCTGCCGGCACTTCGATTTCGATGCTTGACGGCACCGATGAATAGTAGCTCTCCACCGGACTCATGCCCGGGCCGGTAACCCGAAGGGAAAGCGCAGTAATATCTGATGGTGCGCCCTTAACCGTCAGGTTGGGAACGGCTATGCCGGTGTCACTGCCGGCAAAGAAGATGCACCCGGTAAATGTGATAACCAGCAGCAGCAGAAGGACACCAACAGCTAACCTGATAAAAGAAATCGATATATTTTTACTCTTCATAATTCTTCTCCTCTGTTACCATTCCCAGTTGATGGTAATGGTGGTTGTAGGCGTTTCTGAGCCGCTTGTTATACTGCCGCTGTCTGAAGTAAAGGGATTTACGCTTGAGTCTTTCCGCCTGCTCCCTTCGGTATTCTCCGGCCGGCTGGAACCTGATGTTTCACTGCTTTCACCTCCCCTGACAGTTCTACTCTGGTTGAATAGGTTGGTTAAGATAACGGCACTCTCTCCATCGCCATAGACTTTTAACTTCGGACCGGTATACTCAAGCGCTGTGCCGCGTACGGCAGCCGTAGAGATAGGGCTTTTCAGGGTAAAATTATGCTGCAGACCGGCCGTTGTCTTAACCTGGGCCCTCACCTTTCCCACCCTTAAGAAAAGCCCGGTGGTCACTATGCCCTTTTGCTGCGTAAGTTCATCCAGGCTCATCCTGGTGAGCTGTTTTACATAAAGGATGGATGAGCCGAGATCAAGCAGGGCTTGTGATTTGAATCCGGTTGATATGATCGTTCCCTTTGAGATCTCCATACCTTCCGTGGCAGATTCCCAGCCTTTGGCAGGTGCTTTGATCTCCACCTTGCCGGAAACTTCCTTGATTACCGCCTGAAGCTGCGAGAATAGGGGAGCTGTCAGCAGGAAAACAAGCGCTGTGATTATTATTGATTTCTTCATATTACTTCCTTTCATACATTAAAAGCTGAATGAAAAATCTAGCCTGGCCAAAGCTTCAATTTCTCTATCCGTTTCCAGGAAAGCTCTGCCTGAGCCGTTGTTGGGAATAAAGAGACCTGCGGCAAGAGAGATTCCCAGATCTGAAAAGGGCCTGAAGTTGATAATGGTATCTATTTCGGTTCCCAGGTAAAGAGAATCCGAAGAAGCATCAATGCCCCCTTCGGAGATCGGTCCGGTAGTTGGTCTGAAAAAGGCCGTTGTCTTCAATATTGTCTGCAGGTTCTCTAAGCTCTTGTATCCCTTTTTAGCTAACGGTTTTGTTGAAAAGCTCAATTCCGCTGAAAAGATATTTCCCAACTGCGGGGAAAAGACTAAACCTAAATCTGGTCGTGAAATAGGTACAAAGCTGCCTGCATGGTCTGCAGTATTGCCCTCTATGAATGAAGAGTAATCCTCATCACCGCTGGAAAAGAGGAAGTTGAACTCAATTGTAGAAAAGTGGTCACCCTTCATGTAATAGCGTAGTCCGTGGCCGAAAAGATAGGAAAGCAACAACGTGTACTCATAGGAGTAGCCGGTGCCGGAGCTGGAGTCTGTCATATATGACAGGGTTTTACCGCTTTCCAGGTAGAAATAACAATCGTGAAAAAGTGAAGAAGAGAGCGGTCCGGATAAGCCAAGCCCGTAGTACTGGCTGTGGAGCTTTCCTCCCTTACCGAGGATCTCATTAACCTCTCCCTCGGCAACAATTTCATCTTCACCCCTGAAATCCTGCTGGGCCAGGAAAGATATTACCAGGTCCTGCCTGGCGAAAAGTTCCGGAAATAATATTTCCACTGCCCCTATCAGGCGCGGCGGGGCAAATAGTATATCCCCTCTGCTTGAATCGGATGAATCGGCTTTGGATAGAATAACAGAAGAGCTCTCTTTGAAGAGCAGCCCGGTATAGCCGGCAGAGAGGGTGAAAATTACTTTTGGATAATTCAATTCCAGCCTCAGGCCATCAACATTATGATCCAGTATATTCCCGGAGAAATCGGAAAAAATAAACCTGCCCAGGTTAAGGTTGAGCAGTGAAGAGCTTCCTATTGCTTCGGGAAACTCACCGTCAAGGTAAAAGTGATCAAGGTCAAAGAAGTAGGGGTGGCCAATAGCATAGGTATAGCTTCCCTGCATGGAAAAGGATAGATGTTTACCCCTTTCAGTATTGAACCAGAGTGAGAACTTGTCCTTCTGGAAAAATGAGGCGCCTTCAACACTGGAGAGTCTGGTGGAATCGTCAAGGAATAGGCCGAAGTCCATGGTGTAGGACTGAAAAGGGACAACTGCAAATAAAACAAGAAGCAAGAGAAAAGATATGTGTTTTTTCATGATCCTTCCTCCTGCCATTCAAGTATATTCCCCAGAATCCTGATAGCCTGTCTCTTATACACATCT
>DRHE01000306.1 GCA_011049745.1 Spirochaetales bacterium
ATTCCCAATGTGTCAGGGATAGTGTTGGGAGTTATCCTTTGACTTTGCGCGTCCTGGCTTTAAGAAACAGTGAGCCGATGATCCGGTCCCTGACCGAATTGGTGATGGTTCCGAAGCGAACGTGCAGGACCTTCCCCCCCCGGGAGGCTCTGATGACTTTGGCAGTCAAACTGAGGCGATCTGTACCGGAAGGGTGGAAGGTAAGTTCCAGATCCATTCCCGCTTTAAAACGGTTCTGCGGATTTCTCAAACTGGCGCCGCCTCCCCCCAGATCGAGAAAGGCGGAGAGCAGCGGCTTCTCTTCTGAGCCTGCCGGGCGAACGAATATGGGCAGACTGAGTTTCTTGCGGTAATACGCTCTGCGCTGGGTCCGCCGGATGGTTTCACTGTGGGCTAGATGGATGGCTGGTTCCGGCTTCTCCAGGGTGTCCTGGACATGGCTGGTAAAGGAAAAAATACCGGAGCGGTTCTGAAAGTAGACTCTTACCGGTATTCCGCAAGGCAATTTAATGGGCTCCGTTGGGCTAATGATCAGGGATTGGGGCTGGCTTCCGGCAACTCTGCCGGTAGCTCGCTTGCCTATCCGACTGGTAATGAGCACAGGCAGGCCGTGGGGGAGCTCAGCGGTAGAGGATGGGATACGCTCAGGATGCTGTTCGCTGAAGCCGAGGTTGATTCTCAGGGCAGAAAGGGATACTTCCCGGACATCCTCCTCTCTGCACAGCCGGCTTGCACAGGCGTTGAAGGTTGAATGATTTACCAGCAGCAGGTATTTTCGTTCCGGCGTTTTCAGGTAGCGGGATAGACGCTCCAGCAGATGCAACTCTGAGGGGTTCAGGTTGAGTTTGGCCATGGCTGCCTCGTAGAGTTCAACATACCTTCTGTTCCGGGTATCCCGCAGCCGCTTTTTCTGCAGCTTGTACATAAAGATCAGAAAGCCGATGAAAAGCAGCAGCAGGGCAAGGGCCAGCAGGATTTGCAGGAGACTCTGTTGAAATCCCCTTGAAATATCGTCAAGAAAGTCTTCTAATTTTTGTTTGTCCAGGATAATGGGCATAACTTATATACATTCTTCCGTAAAGAGGCCGGTTGGCGTATATCCGGTCGAAAGCCGGACCAGGGTGCATGCGCCAAAGCCGGCATTAGTCCATCAATGCACGTCAATATTACGCGTATTAAACAAATATATCAACTCATTTTATATAAAGATGCGCTGTTAGTGGCTTAAAAAGCTATAATGGGGTTGGCTCAATCTTTTTTACGCACTGCGGTAGGTCCAGGTTGCACTCCCTGAATAAATGGCAGTTTTTCCTGCAAACAGATACCAGCATTAACATTAGGGGAACCTCAATTAGAACGCCTACTACTGTTGCCAGGGCGGCTCCGGATGAAAGACCAAAGAGCATGGCAGCAGTGGCAATGGCCACCTCAAAATGATTGGAAGCCCCGATCATGGAGGCGGGTGCCGCATCATGATAAGAGAGTTTTAATACTCTGGAAAAAATAAAATAGCCAATACTGAAAATGAAAACAGTCTGAATAAACAGGGGGATGGCTATCCACAGGATAGTCAATGGGTTATCCAGGATGATTTCTCCTTTAAAGGAGAATAATAGAATAAGGGTGGCTAAAAGGGCGATGACACTGACCGGGGTAAGGTAGTGCAGAAACTTATCATTAAACCAGTTGAGGCCTTTATGTAGAATAATCAACTTCCTGGAAAAGTAGCCGGCAATCAAGGGCAAAGCCACATAGATCATCACCGAAAGAAGGATGGTCTGCCAGGGTATTGGCATTGCATTTACCCCGAGCAAAAAGCCGCCCAATGGAGCATAGAGAAAGAGCATGGTAAGTGAATTGATAGCCACCATAACCAGGGTAAGACCGTTATTGCCCTTTGCCAGGTAGCTCCACAACAATACCATGGCGGTACAGGGGGCAATCCCCAGGAGAATAGCGCCGGATATATAGCTTCGCCAGAGCTCAACCTCCTGCCCTGATTTGATTATTTCCGTACCGGGAATAAGGTTCTTGAACAGGAAACCCAGGAAAAAGTAGGCGATCAGGTACATGGTAAATGGTTTTATCAGCCAGTTGATGGCCAGAGTCATTAAGACCGGCTTTGGTGTTTTTCCGGCTTTTATCACTTCTTTGAAGTCTATCTTTACCATTATGGGATACATCATGAAGAAGAGACAGATGGCAATCGGTATGGATACCTGGTAAATCGAGAAGGAATCCAGGGCAATTGCTACACCCGGAGCGATCCTTCCCAGCAGGATGCCGACTGCAATGCACAGGAGCACCCAGATAGTAAGATATTTTTCAAATGGGTTAAGCTTCTTAGCCATGTTTTTTCCTCCAATATTTCCTGCCGTAATAGGTGACCACACATTTACCCTCTTCTCTAATGGCCAGCCTGTGGTCAAGGGCGGCGAAATCGCCCTTATAACTCTTATCATCTTCAGGAAGTGCGGCCACACTTTTAAAGAGCATATTATTCAATGCACTCCTTTTTAACCTGTACATCATGAGCTTGCCCTGCCGTCGTTCCTCGACCAGCTCAGCCTTTTTCAAAGTGGTAAGACTGCGGGAAATTGTGTACTGCGGTTTCCCGAGGATGTCGACAATCTCACAAACGCAGAGCTCCTCATCAGCTTTGATGAGTATTCTCAATATCCGCAGCCTCGTCTCTTCACCTATTGCTTTGAATTTCTCTACTGCCTGGTTCACGATTGCAGTATAATACATATGTGCAATTGAAGCAACCAAAAAATGACAGTTTTCTAAAAGAAAGTGATCTGAATAACTGGCTGGAAATCACTTATAATATTCCTTGCTCTATCAGCCTGACCGTGGAGCAGGTCAATAACGGTGCCCACGAGTATTTTTGGCGGAAATAATCTGTTGACCGTAAAATATTTCGTTGACTAACCTGTGCCGGCATTATACAATTGACAATTCGAATAGCCTTGATATTATTCGCCTGCGTTCAGGGTTTAAAAATAATACTACATGGAGGAGTTTTCATGCTAAAAAAGGTGGCCTGCTCCACCAAAGGTCAACTGATGCCCCCCACCAGGAACCGTTGGTATGAATCCATTCTATTAGTCGGGGTTGCCTTTGCCCTGCAGCGATTGCGTACACCCCAAAAACCGGCTGATGTCAAGGCGGGTTAGTTTTTTTAAGGCAATCCTGCTTTTGGGGTTGCTCTTTACCAGCCGGGTATACGCTCTGCGTTCTGCTCCCTGGTCTACGGGCTTAAGCCGTGCTGAAGATTTGCAGATCAAACTGGTCACCATCGCTCCCGGGCCTGAAATCTATGCCTGGTGGGGCCATACAGCAATAATTGTTGAAGATCAGCGCCTGCATACGGCAAGATTCTATAATTACGGCTTATTTTCCTTCCATCTGGAAAATTTCTATCTTAATTTCGCCTTCGGACGCCTTATCTTTGAGGTCGGGGCTTCCGATGCCGCCTGGGAACTGGCCTTTTACAGCAGGATAAACAGGGAGATCCGGATCCAGGTGCTCAACCTGACTCCCGCAAAACGGCTGCAGATGGCCCGGTTTCTGGAGAATAATATTCTTCCGGAAAATCGCGAGTACCTCTATGACCATTATTTTGACAACTGCTCAACCAGGATCCGCGATCTTATCGACAACATGGTAGATGGTGAGCTGGCTGCTATTACCGGGGCTCATAGCCCTCTGACCCTGCGCGAGCATACCCGCCGTTACACTTATCAATATTTTTTCATGGATTGGCTCCTGATGTTCTTAATGGGACGTTCCATCGACCAGCCCATAAATGAGTGGGATGAAATGTTTCTGCCCGATGAATTGGAAAAATATGTGGGACGGGTGAAGTATAGAGATGAGCAGGGTAATACTATTCCCCTGGTTTCAGATTCATATATCCATCATAATGTGCCGGAGTATCACGGGGTACCTGCAAGAGCGCCGGCGCGCTGGCTTCCGGGATTGTTCTGCGGCTTAGTACTGGCGGGGGCCGCTCTAACCCTGGCCTGGTATAAAAAAAAGGGGAGCAAACCAGGCAGAATACTATATGGTCTCTATAATTCTCTGATCGGTTTTCTCCTGGGCATTCCCGGTTTGGTGCTTTCTTTTTTGATGTTCTTCACCGATCACCGCGTAACCTATTACAATGAGAATCTGTTGCTGGCCAACCCTCTAACCGCCCTGGCTATACCTCTGGGGCTGCTGTCTGCTTTTAATGTTGGGAGGAGTTCATCCTATCTGTTATACCTGTGGCGGCTGCTGGCGCCGCCCGATCAGCCGGGCCCCCATATTGAGGCACTGGCTGAAATTGCCAGATTAACCCGTTCCAAAGCCTTCTGCAATATGGTTACCGCAGCCACTTCGACCAGGGAAGTTGTAGAGATTTTCCGTGAGGAGTAGGCGAATAAAGAGCCAGGGCAAGCAGCACCGGCAGAATAGCACCAAGCGACTGCCAGTTCTCTTGATCAACTGAGGTAAACAACTTCCCGACAAGTGCCAGAAGTGCCGCAGCAGCCAGCAGCCGCCACAGGTATAACAGATAGGATGAACTCCTCCCAACATTAAGAGCTGCCAGCAGCCCCAGAGGTATAGCCAGGGCGGTTAGAGGGTTGGCCAGCAACACATTCTCATTGTAATAGGTTACGCGGTGATCGGTGAAAAACATTAAGAAAGTAAGCACCAAACCGGGAATGCCCAGGAGAAAACCGATCAGAGAATTATAGAGACCATATAGTATTCTGCCTGGTTTGCTCCCCTTTTTTTTATACCAGGCCAGGGTTAG
>DRHE01000307.1 GCA_011049745.1 Spirochaetales bacterium
AGATGTCCCAGAGATACCTTTCAATACCTGGGCAGATCATGCTGTAGATAAGAAGAATAATATCGATATAGATGTCCTCTTCCCGGGCAACGATTGGGAAATGCTGATACCGCTTCCCCACCCGGATATGGTAAAGGAATATGATGAAGATCTTGGCGCGAATTTCATCGGCTTAAAACCACTCCTGGAATTGAAAGCTGCTGTATACCTGAAGAAGAAAACGGAAGAGGGAATAGAGATTGCAGCAAAGGATCTCTATGATATTGTCGAGTTGATAAAGAAAAACCACAGCCGGATTACAGATAATTTCATGAAAACAATGAATCCTGTAATCGCTGGGGAGATTCGTAGGATCAGCGCCAGGGTCATAAAGAGCTGATGTTACAGCGTTTCGTGCCCGGTACTTTTTGCCTGTCAGAGTGCAATTGCAGCTGATTTTTTGACTTGTTCCCCGCGAATTCATTATATTCATAATAGAAGAATCTTTTGAATGAAGGGAGGATATCATGGCAATCATTACCCTTTCAAGAGAGATGGGCAGTCTGGGCAAGGATATAGCCCGCACCCTGGAGAAGGAACTGAATCTTAACTACCTGGATAAAGAGTCCCTGGAGCTAATGCTCACAAATTACGGAATCACTGAGGCAGAGGTTGAAAAGTACGATGAGAAGAAGCCTTCTTTCTGGACTAGCTTTTTTTCCGAAAGGAACAGATACTTGCATTTCCTTAAAACAGCTGTCTACACCTTTGCCCGCAAAAGCCCCTGTGTCATTCTGGGCCGGGGAGGGCAGGCGCTGTTTCAGAATGTACCTGGCGTTTTAAAAGTGAGGGTTATCGCTCCGCCGGAACAGAGGCTGGAAAGGATAAAACAGAGGTTCAACTGCAGTGATCGGCAGGCTAAGCAGATTATTGACCACAGTGATCATGACCGATCCGGCTTCCACAAGATGTTCTTCAACATCCCCTGGGAGAGACCAAACTTATATGACCTGGTTATCAACACCGGTCTGCTGTCTGTGGCTGCCGCTGCTGCTTTGATAAAGGATGCGCTTCATGAAATAGGAAAGGCCCCTGTAGAAGCGGAATTGAAACTCAAAGATCTCTGCCTGGCCCAGGAAGTTGTCACCAGGATCCTTTACACAGAGAAGCTGTCCATTAATTTATTGGAGGTGATTTCAACTGATGGCGTCGTTCTGCTCAAAGGTAATGCCGGCACCCAAGCTATCATCGATAGCTGTAAGCAAATGGTGGAAGAGATGCCGGGTGTGAAAGAGGTCTTATCAGAGCTCTATTTCGAGCCCCAATACGTAGGCGTCTAGAGCTGTAAATGATCTATCAGATATCGGCACGGCAGGGTTGGACTGGTTATTGATTCTTGCTTTTTCCCCGGAGTTGGTGTATAAAGGTATATGGAGCTTATCGATCCCTTTGCCCTGCCGGCGCATGAGTTTTTTAAGAAATATTCAGGCGAGAGCCTGACCTTTAATGACCTTTGTATTCTTCAACCGCGCACAATAGATTTTCCGGTAAGCAGCGTCAGCTTAAAGAGCCGGATCACCCGGAATATTGCTATTAAAACACCCCTGGTTGCTTCGCCTATGGAAGATGTGAGCGAAAGCGCTCTGGCTATTGCAGTAGCTCTGCAGGGATTCCCGGCTATCATCCACTATAATCTGGAAATTGAAGAACAGAGCGAACAGGTGCGCCTGGTTAAGCGCTTCGAAAATGGTTTTGTTAAAGACCCGATAACCCTGTCGCCCCGGGACCCAATAACCAGAGCCATGGAGCTGCAGCAGAGCACCGGTATATCCACCCTGCCCATAGTTGATGGCAACAAGCTGGTAGGGTTGTTGACTAAAAATGATTATTCGGGCCGGAAGCACAGCCAACTGGCTGTAGGTGAACGGATGATCCCGCTGAAGCTGCTGGAACATCAAATTGTCAGAATGGAAGAGCTGCCGGAAGATGATTTTCAACGCTTGCAGCGGGCTAATGATCTATTGCTGGAAAGTCATGCCGGTGTTCTGCTGATAGTTAAGAGTGACTGTAATATTGACAGCCTGGTTACCCGCACGGATATCGAAAAAAGCGAGGCTTATCCGGACAGTATTAAAGATTCAAGTAAGAGTCTTTTAGTGGGCGCCGCGGTAAAAACGGAGCTGGGCGAGACCAGGGAAAGAGCCGCTGAGTTGATTAAAGTGGGCGTCGACTTTTTATGTGTTGACAGCTCACATGGAAACTCCGCCCATGCAAGAGAAGTGCTCGGCTATTTGAAGGCAAACTATCCTGGAATAGAGGTAATTTACGGCAATGTAGCCACTGCCGGGGGAGCTGTCCAGGGAATTGAATGGGGGGCTGATGCAATCCGTGTAGGCAAAGGCGTGGGATCTATCTGCTCAACTTCACAGGTCAGCCTCGGCACCCGTTCGCAGATTACAGCAACCTATTCCTGCGCACTGGGCGTGCGCCGGTACTGCGCTGAACATAATATTGAACCGTACATACCGGTAATCTCAGACGGGGGTTATGCAACATTTTCGGCTATCGGCAAAGG
>DRHE01000308.1 GCA_011049745.1 Spirochaetales bacterium
AAACCTCAGATTCCCGCAATTTCAATCTGCTTCCCTATTCAATAAATGATTCAGCTGTCCTCCACTACTACGAACCTGCCAGGTTAAGGCCGGGCACCGCCAGGGAAATTGTAATTGTCCTGGGAAATTATAGCGCATCCGGATACAGTATACTCAGTGATCGTGATAAGAAATTGGATACGCTCCTGAAGGAAGCGCTAGCGCCGGCTTCAGGAAATACTGTTGATCCGCTGATTGCCATTCAGGAAGATCTCTCCACTGTTAATAACCTGATCTCAGAGATAAACCGCATGTTGGCAGATGTTTCGGAAGTAACGGCTGAAGAAATCAGAATAATGGAAGAGATCCTTAATAGCTTGCGCAGCAAAGCGGATGAATACTCTGGGGGCAGGTAACTGATATAATATTAAAGGAAATAGCTGATAATGCCCACCGATGTTCTGAAGAGTGCAGGAAAACTCTTTCGCAAGAGAAAGTTCTCCCAGGTAATCAGACTTCTCGAACAGCAGATATTCCGTTTTCGTGATAGCTTTCAATTTTATCTCCTGCTCGGTAATTCCTGTCTTTTCAGCGACGATTATGGGGGAGCTGATTCCTATTTAAAACGAGCTGTACAACTTGAGTCTAACCACGTAAATACTCTTCTCGGTTTAGCCGCGGTTGCTCTAAAAAGAACTCACACAGAAGAGGCCATCAATAACTGGCTGAAAGTCCTTGATCTTGAGCCTAATAACCGCGCTGCCAGGCGAGGACTCGATCTGGCCCGCAAATATTCAATATCCGGCAGCGCTGATCTATCAGAAATAAGCGATTCCAGACTCTTCAGGGATATTCTACCCCCACGTCCCTTTAATCGATCAATTATTATCCTGCCACTGTTAATCCTGCTGGCCGGTACTCTAACTCTGGCCGCTGTCTATTTTATCCAGCCCCTTCTGCCCGGTAAAGCTCTCGGGCGGCCGGGATTACCGGATATTGAATTAAGCAAAAATCAGCCCACTCTTATTTCCATGGAAGGAGATTACCATTACATCTTAACCGAAAAAGATATTCTGACTTCTTTTAAAAATGCTAAGAAATATTTAACTGCTTTCCGGGATAATATGGCTCTAAAAGAATTAAACCGGATTCTCTACTCCAATGCCTCTGCTTATGTTAAAGAAAAAGCTCGACTACTGGCTGCATTTGTTCAAAAGCCGGATTTTACTACAGTAAAAGATACATTTTCATACAAAGAAGTAACTACAGAATCTCTTCTCTATAACGGTTGCTATACTGTCTGGAAGGGTAAGGTAGCGAATCTGGTAATCAGCCGGGAGAATATAACCTTCGACCTGCTTGTCGGCTACCATGAGCAAAAAGAGCTGTTGGGTATTGTACCGGTTTCTCTGGATTTTGGTGCGGACCTGGAAAACGGCACTGCCCTTGAGGTGCTTGGCAGGATCGAAAGTGAGGCCGGAGTGTTGAGCATTAAGGGAATATCAATTCATCAGCTATTACAGAACAAGAAGTAATCAACATGCGTGCAGTTCTTCAGCGGGTAACAGAATCTACAGTCAGCGTGAACAGGCAGGTAATCGGACATATTGAAAATGGTTTACTGCTTTATCTTGGCGTTGGTAGTGAAGATACAGCGGCTGACCTTAACTATATTGCTGGAAAAGTCATCAACTTGAGGATCTTTGAAGATGAAGCGGGAAAAATGAACCTTTCTTTAAGTGATGTTAACGGCGCTATCATGGTTATATCCCAATTCACCCTTTTCGGAGATACCCGCCGTGGCAGGAGGCCATCTTACACTAAAGCAGCAGCACCTGAAAAAGCCGATCACTATTATCAACTACTCTTAAGCCGCCTGAAAGCGGAGGGTTATAAAGTGGCTGCCGGTCAATTCGGCGCTAAAATGGCTGTATCTTATATCAATGATGGTCCGGTAACTATTTTAATCGATTCAAAAAAAGTATTTTAATTTACAATTAAATAAAAAAACAGAATAATGCGAATATAGCTTAAAAGTACTGTTGCAAAACATGCTGTAGTTATATTATGAAGTATAATAATTGGGGGTTATAAAATAATGGCTAAGAAAACATCAATATCATCAATCTCCCTTGAGTACCCGGGTGAAAACATGGATGACAAGCTAAAGGCTCTGGAAGCCGCGCGATTGCAGATAGAAAAACAGTTCGGCAAAGGTTCCCTAATGAAGTTGGGAGATAATTCCGACCAAAAGGGAATAGAAACAATACCCACCGGCTCGATTCTATTCGATGCCGCCCTGGGCCTGGGAGGTTATCCGCGTGGTCGAATTACGGAAATTTACGGTCCTGAAGCGTCAGGCAAGACTACTCTGGCCCTGCATGCAATTGCCGAAGCACAGAAATTAAACGGGATTGCCGCTTTTATCGATGCTGAACATGCCCTGGACCCCATATATGCCAAAAATCTCGGTGTTAATACGGATGAGCTGTGGGTCTCTCAGCCCGATACCGGAGAACAGGCTCTGGAAATTGTCGAAAGTCTGGTACGCTCAGGTGCTGTAGATATAATTGTGGTGGATTCTGTTGCGGCCCTTACCCCACGAGCGGAAATTGAGGGTGAAATGGGGGATTCTCACATGGGTCTCCAGGCACGGTTGATGAGCCAGGCCTTGCGCAAGCTTACCGCAGTTATCTCTAAATCAAATACCTGCCTGGTATTCATTAACCAGATCAGAATGAAGATCGGGGTTATGTTCGGCAACCCGGAAACCACTACGGGAGGCAAAGCTCTGAAATTTTATTCATCGGTGCGTGTCGAGGTGAGAAAAATTGAAACAATCACCCAGGGCACCGACAATGCCATTGGTAACAAAGTACGGGTAAAAGTAGTGAAAAATAAAGTGGCTCCGCCCTTCAGGAAAGTAGAGATGGAGATCATTTTTGGTAAGGGTATTTCCAGAGAGGGGAGCCTGCTTGACGGCGCATTGCAGCAGAATTTCATACAGAAAAGCGGAAGCTGGTATTCACTTGGAGAAGAGCGTATAGGACAGGGAAGAGAAAATGCCAAGCTTTTCCTGGTTAATAACCCCGATACTGCCCGGGAACTGGAAATCAGGCTTAGAAAGGTTCTCTTTCCAGATAAAAACCAGGAGGAAAAAATAACAGAGAAAAAAACTGAACCCAAAGAAGCCGCAACAAATAACGGGCAGAGTGACAAAGAGATTCTATATTAATGGTGCAAGGTATCTCAGCCAACAGCAAACAGGAATTCAAACTGGGACAATTTGAGGGGCCGCTGGATCTGCTACTCTTTCTAATCAAAAAATCAGAAGTGAATATCTATGATATTCCGATTGCTGCAATTACTGAGCAGTATCTTGATTATTTGAATTATGCCACCAGGGTTGATCTGGATAATATAACCGAATTCTATGTGCTGGCTGCAACTTTACTTTATATCAAATCACGCATGCTTCTTCCGGTTGAACTTGATCTGGATGATGAATTCGATGATCCGAGAACTGAGCTTGTTGAAAAATTAATCGAATATCAAAAATATAGAAAGTTCAGTGAATTAATGGCTGATCAGGAAAAGGGTGCGGAATGGCCGTTAGAAAGAGAGAAAAAACAGAATATTCTTCCCTTTATAGACGATGAAATCTGGCAGCAGGTAAACGTCTGGGACCTGCTCCAGTCATTTTCCTCACTAATTTCAACTATCTCTTCAGAAAGGATTATTGATCTTTATGAGGAAGTAACAATAAATGAAAAAATTACCCTGATAAATGAATTCCTTGAATCAGGGAATGAATTCTATTTTAGTGATCTTCTTATAAAACCTGATTCAATAATGGAGATAATCTGCAGTTTTCTGGCAACTTTGGAGTTAATTAAGGCTAAACGAATAGTTGTTCTGCAGAATAGACTCTTTGGTGATATTCGAATAAAGAGCAGCGAAAAGGTATAGACCCATGGAGGTATACACGGAAGAATATAAAGCGGCAAACTTGATCGAATCCATACTATATTTAGAAAACCAGGCGCTTGGTTTGCCTCAATTAACCCGAAAAACCGGCTTGACCCGTAAGATTGTATTAGCGGCTATTGAGATTATCCGTAAAGAGTATGATTCGGAAATACATGGATTAGAGCTCATCCGGATCGGCGATGATTATACCTTCGCTCCCAAGCAGGCGCTCTGGGAGCATCTGAAACCTCTATACGGCAAAAAACATCAAGGCAGGCTATCTAAAGCTGCCTTAGAAACCATGGCCATTATAGCCTATTCCCAACCTATTACCAGGGTGGAAATTGAGAGTATCAGGGGGGTAGCCGCAGATGGTATGATCAGCCTGCTCCTGAGTAAAGGTTTGATTAGGGAGTTGGGTAAAAAAGATTCTCCCGGAAGACCCATGCAATTCGGCACTACAAAAGAATTCCTAAAATATTTCCGATTGGGTAGTATAGCGGACCTGCCAAGACTGGAAGACCGTGAGCAGGACAGGTTTGAATTAAATGGATAGGATCCGCCTTCAGCTCTTCATGGCCAGATCAGGCGCGGGATCAAGACGGAAATGTGAGGAGTTTATCGCCGAGGGTCGCGTTCGTATAAATGGCAGAAGGGTAACAGCTCAGGGTTCTAAAGTCTCCGAAGAGGATCAGATAACTCTGGATGGTAAGATCCTGCATCAGGTAAAAAAGAAGGTTTACCTGGCAGTGCATAAACCCACCAGATATATCTGCTCAAACAGTGATGACCAGGACAGACCCTTAACTTCCGATCTTTTTAAAGATGTGGTAAATATCAGGCTTTTTCATGTCGGCCGCCTGGATTTTTTATCCAGCGGGCTGATATTTTACACTAATGATGGTGAATTCAGCAGATTGGTCAGCCATCCCTCTTCAGGAATCGAAAAAGTCTATAGTGTAGAGAGTAAAAATGAAATACCGGACGCAGTACTTGAAAGTTACCTCAAGGGCATAACTGTAGAGGGAGTAAAGTACAAGTTGAAAAATTATTCCCGTAAAAGTGTAAATAATGTACTCTTTACCCTGGAGGAGGGAAAGAACCGGGAAATACGCCATGTTTTTAGCCATTTCCACCTGACCGTTAAAAGAATACACAGGGTGCGAATAGGGATCGTAACCATCAGGGGTATTCCCCCGGGAGCTTACCGCTTTCTTTCCCAAAAAGAGATAATGTGGTTTAAGAAGCTTTAGTAAAGGAGAAGTTCGGTGGTTGTTGCAATAGATGGTCCGGCAGGAGTTGGTAAAAGCACTATTGCTGCCACAACCGCTCAAAAAATCGGTTTTTATTATCTGAACTCAGGAAATTTCTATAGAGCCGTTACCAAAGCAGTACTGAAAGCGCATATTAATCAGGCGAAGGAGGAGGATATTATTGCTGTTGCTAATGAATGTAATTTTAACATACAGGATAATTGCCTCTATTTAAACGGAAAATCCGTGGAGAAGGTGATTCACACTGATTTAATAGATAACCGGGTCTCTTTTTTTTCAACCATACCGGAGGTCAGGGATATTGTTAACCGCAATCTTAAAAGAATTTCTCTACACAGGGATGTGGTTGTTGAAGGTCGTGATATCGGTACAGTGGTTTTTCCTGATGCAGAGGTCAAGATATTTCTTGATGCCCATATTCAGATACGTACACAACGAAGATTCGAACAGGGTATAAGCAGTCTATCAAGGGAAAAGATTAAGAAAACAATCCGGAGCAGAGACCATTCAGATAAGAATAAGCCCGTGGGCAGCTTGAAAAAGGCGGTTGATGCATTCTATATAGATACTTCGTACTTGACCATTGATCAAGTTTGTGAGAAAGTACTCTCTGAAATCCGAAAAAAGCAAAAATAACGGGAGAATAGTTTAGGTGATAAGCGGAGATGTAAGGAAATTGCCAAAAGACGATATAAACGAAGAAGAGTTGCAGGAGCAGTATATAAAGAGCTTCCAATCTGTAGCGGAAGGGCAGATGATACCCGGCAAGATCGTAGAAATTAACTCTGAATATGTTTTTTTAGATGTCGGCTTAAAATCAGAAGGGAAGATTCCAATTGACGAGTTCACAGAACCTCCCGAAATCGGTGAAACCGTATATGTTATACTCATCAGCAAAGAAAGCAAACGCGGAGAGGTAATTGTTTCCAAAAAGAAGGCTGATGAAAAGATCTTCTGGAAAAACCTGAGGCAGGCCTTTGATAACCATGAAGCCGTTGCCGGGAAGATAGATAAAAAAATCAAGGGAGGTTATGAGGTCGATCTGGGCAATGGCTTAAGAGCTTTTATGCCACAATCTAAGGCCGATATCAGCCGGGTCAAAGATTCAGAAGAACTTCTCAACCTGGATACTCATTTCTATGTAGATAGATTGTATAATAAGGGGAAGGTCAATATTGTAATTACCCGTAAAGAATGGCTGGAAGATGAGATAAAAAAGAAAAAAGAAAAATTTTTTGCCAAAGCGCGCATCGACGATGTTATTGAAGGAACTGTGAAAAGTTTTACCTCCTTCGGTGCTTTCATTGATCTCGGCGGCTTTGACGGCCTGCTGCATATCAATGATATGAGCTGGCGTCATATAACCAGCCCCAAAGACCTCGTTTCTTTAAATGATAAGCTGAAATTGAAACTGATCCGCCTGTATCCGGAAGAGAACAAGATAAACTTAAGTTTGAAACATTTCACTGAGGATCCCTGGACTCATTTCGAGGAAAAATATCAAGTGGGTGATGTCATTAAGGGTCATGTTACTAAACTGGCGGATTTTGGCGCCTTTATCGAGTTGGAAGAAGGAATCGAGGGATTAGCTCATATATCTGAATTGTCATGGGTCAAAAGAATAAGACATCCTAAAGAAGTTTTACATGTCGACGACCAGGTGGAAATAAAAATCCTTAATTATGACATTCAACAGGGAAAGCTTTCTCTCGGCATCAAACAGGTTTATTCCAACCCCTGGGATGATATAGATAAACGCTATCCTGTGGGCATGCGGTTAACCCGAAAAATCAAGAATTTCGCCAGTTTCGGCGCTTTTCTGGAGCTGGAAGAGGGAATTGACGGACTTCTGCACCTTGACGATATGTCCTGGACTAAAAAGATAAAGCATCCCTCCGAAATATTCCAGGAAGGCCAGGAAATTGAAGTAAGCATAATTGATGTTGATAAGGAAAACAGAAAAATAAAGCTTGGTATCAAACAACTGGAGGAAAATCCATGGAAGGCCCTGGCCAGGGCCTTCCCCAGGGGTAGTGTAATTGACGGAGAAATTACCGGTATAACTGATTTCGGTATTTTTGCTAAAGTACAGGGAAATATTGAGGGACTGATAAATAAGGTCAATATCTTTGATCAAAATGTTGAAACTCTAGAAGAAGCATTAGCCAAATATAAAGTAGGAGATGCTATTAAAGTTATTGTCAGCGATATAAAACCGGCAAAACAGAAACTTGCCCTCTCTATACGGGAATACAACAGGAAAATACAACAGGAAGAAATGGTAAAATATATTCACGATGATTCAACAGAGGAAAAGTCAACACTCGCGGATTTTATTAAAGATAAATCTACGAATTAGGCGGGCTATTAGTTCTTGAGATGCTCGATTTTGAGATTGACCGTAATAAATTTGACACCCTGATTGAGATAAATACTCTTATTAATTCTGCCTATACTGACATCAGGGATCTGCTGACAAAAATAATCGAGTTTGCCACCAAACTTACTGCAGGCGAAGCATCATCTCTGCTCTTAGTAAACCCGGAAAATAATAAATTATATTTTGAGATTGCCCTGGGCAGTAAAGGGGCTGATGTAAAAAGATTTTCCCTGAAAAAGGGTGAAGGTATAGCAGGCTGGGTTTATGAGAATAACCGGTCGTTGATCGTAAATGATGTCAGCACAGACAATCGATTTTATGCGGATATCAGCAAGAAGATCTTTTCATCAGCCTTCTTTTTGGAAACAATTCCCTCTCCGCGTTTGCTTTCTTTGCTGATGAGTATAACAT
>DRHE01000309.1 GCA_011049745.1 Spirochaetales bacterium
ATGAAAAGCAGAACCTTTTCCGCCCTCACTGCAGGATCATCACTGCCGGCGACCACTGCAGCCACCTGAACAAAAAGCTCTTCAATTTCAGCCTGGAATAAATCAACCGTGGACCCGGAAAGGCCGGAAAACTCTAAAGCAGCTCCGGTGAGCAAATCTAATGGCAGGGGTTCTATCATCGGAGCCAGCCTGACCGCTATGGGCAGAGGCTCCTGTCTTTGCGGATTGTCCTCAAGCGAG
Source organism: Spirochaetales bacterium (assembly GCA_011049745.1). Classification (GTDB taxonomy): domain Bacteria; phylum Spirochaetota; class Spirochaetia; order SZUA-6; family DRHE01; genus DRHE01. The sequence continues at coordinate 241 of DRHE01000309.1, forward strand.
GCGGAATCTGCATAGGCTGAGGAAAATGGCTGGGTATTGAAATAAATCAGCAGGGCCGTGATTAATAGAGCGATTCGTTGTATTTTTACTGCAGGGTATTCCATGTTTTAAATTTTATTGTTATTTTTACCAGATATCAAGTAATTTTGCAAATCCGGAGGCATTAATGCAAATTGACAAAGATCTTATTATCATCGGCGCCGGTGGCGCAGGCCTTTCAGCAGCTCAATACGCAGCCCGCGCCAATCTCTCTGTTCTTGTTATCGAGGAAATGGCAGCAGGCGGCCAATGCCTGCTTATCGATCAACTGGAAAACTATCCCGGTTTTCCTGAAAGCCTGTCAGGATTTGAGATGAGCCAGAAGCTGGAAAGGCAGGCCAAAAATTTCGGGGCGGAATTCTTAAGCGCAACAGTTAAGAGCGTCGAACGGCAGAGTGGAGGTGAAACCACCCCCTACTTCACGGTAGACACCACCACCGGAACCCTTAACTCCCACACAGTGATTATTGCTACCGGTGCAAAACACCGGACCCTGGACATGCCTGGAGAAAAGGAATTCTCCGGCAGGGGAGTATCCTACTGCGCAACCTGTGACGGACCATTTTTTAAGGAGAAACGCATGCTGGTTGTGGGCGGCGGCGATGCCGCCTGTGATGAGGCCATGTTTCTAGCCAATCTTACCGACAGGATAATCATGATCCACCGCAAGGAGCGCTTCCGAGCCCAGAAATCTTTAGCCCAGCGGGTTCTCAAAAATCCCCATATTGAAGTTCGTTTCAATACCGAGATTAAAGAGATCAGCGGCGCAGATAGGGTGGAAGGGGTAATACTCTACAATAATAAAGAAGAGAAGCAGTACTCAGAGGAGCTGGATGCAGTATTCATTTTCATCGGCTCAATTCCCCAGAGCCGTATAATCGAAGGCCTGGAACTTGATGAAGCAGGCTATATCATTACCAATCAAAAAATGGAAACCAACATCAGTGGACTCTACACAGCCGGGGATGTCCGCTCTACTCCCTTCCGCCAGCTGGTAGTAGCCGCCGGTGAGGGAGCAATTGCAGCTCATTCCGTTTCTCAATATATCGATGAGTTAAAGGGTGAGGCCTACATTTGAGCCTCACCTACAAGGGAGCATTCCGCTTAATCCTGCAGCCTCCCATGGAGGGACGCAGGAATATGGCCATTGATGAAGCCCTGCTCCTGAAAGCTTCGGAGGAAGATATTGCGCCGGTTTTAAGACTATACGGCTTCTCCCCGCCCACTCTCTCTCTGGGCCGCTTCCAGCGCCTGGGTGGTATGATTGATAGAGGAAAAATTGAAAGAAACGGGATCACCCTGGTCCGCCGCCCCACCGGAGGCCAGGCTGTTCTTCATGATCAGGAACTCACCTACGCGGTAATCTTAAGCCGGGCACATATCGAACCTTTCAGTAAAAGAGCAATCTATAGATTTATTTCTTCACTGCTCCTTGAAGGGTTGCGAGCGCTTAATATCGGCGGAGCAGTTATCAGACACCGCATTGGCACCCCCCACAATCCTGACTGCTTCCGCACCTCGGCCGAATATGAGATTGCCGGCAGAGAGGGTAACAAGCTAATAGGGAGCGCCCAGGTGTTGACCCGCTCCGCCTCTCTGCAGCATGGCTCCATTCCCCTTAACTCTTCCTATACCGGAATATCAAGCTACATTATAGCTGACCAGCTATCAGACAAGGGTGAAAAGGCCGGGGAGAAGCCGGCTTCACTGGAAAGTGAGCTTGGCCGCAGCATCTCTTTTTCTAAAGCAGTATCAGCATTTACAGCAGGCTTCAGAAAGCTGATCCGGATTGAGGAGTCAGATCTTAACCGTGAGGAGATGGAATTGGCCGAGGAACTCTACCTGACAAAATACTTAAAAAAAGAATGGAATCTAAAATTATAATTATCATCTTTACAGCTCTACTGCTCTGTTCCATCGGGCCGCGGGACATTTCCGCAACTCCGACCTTCTGGGATGACGGCAGCGAGCAGGAAGTTGTAAGCGCTATTATCAGCCAAATGAATGATCAGGAGCTTCTAGGCCAGGTTTTTATGCTTGGCTATGTGGGGCAGTATCCACACCTGGAATTCAACAACTGGATTAAAAACAGGCAGATAGGAGGCGTTAAAATTTTCAGCCGCAATGTGAAAAACCTTGCCTCCCTGGCCCGCGATATTACCAACATGCAGAGATCAAGCATGCAGGGGCCTTTCCGTATACCACTGATGGTTGCCACCGACCAGGAGGGAGGCTGGGTTAATCACCTGAAGGCTACAACCTCAAAAACCGCCGGCAACCTGGCGCTGGGAGCAATCGGTTTGCTCCGGGACTCTTATCTGACCGGCTATTATATAGGACAGGAGTTGCGGGAGGTGGGCATTAATATGAATTTTGCGCCCACAATTGATATCTACTCCAACCCGGACGCCAGTGTAATAGGACCGAGAGCATTTTCATCCGATCCCCGGCAGACAGCCTTCCTGGCCCTTGCCTACTTCAGGGGTATGAGCCGTCAGGGAATAATATGCACGGCCAAACATTTTCCCGGTCATGGCGCTGCGGATAAGGATTCCCACGGCACCCTGCCGGTAATAAATATTTCCTTTGCAGAGATGTGGGAACGGGAACTGCTGCCCTACCGCTTATTGATCAAGGAAGGACTCCCCGCTATTATGGGCGGCCATCTGGCCTATCCCGAAATCCTGGATAATAATGATCCTTCATCGCTCTCTCCTTACTTTTCATACCAGGTTTTACGGGAGAAAATGGGTTTTGAGGGTGTTCTGGTGACCGATGACCTGGAAATGAACGGCGCCCTGGTTGGCGGTTTAACCACGGCAGATGCCAGCCAGGCCGCTCTGGAAGCAGGGAATGATATGATCCTCATAGCACATACCCCGCGTATTCAGGAACAAGCCTGGAACAGGCTTTTAAGGGTAATTGGAAAGGAGCCGGCTTTCAGGCAAAGAATTGAGCAAGCTGTAGCGCGTATTCTGAAGGTAAAATGGCGGGCATTCAGGGGGGAAAATCCTGTGCCTCTCTATCCGGACCCGGATCAGGCGGCCAGGGCGATTCCCAGTCCTGAAAGCGCTGACTTCTTCTGGCAGAATTCCGTGCGCAGCGTCACCCTGGTAAAGGATATGAATATCCCCTTTCTACCCGGCGAGGATGAAAAACTGTTAATCGTCGGCCAGTTTCCGGGATTCCTGGAAGAGGGCCTTGAGCGCTACCCGCAGGCGGATACTTTTCTTTTTCCTTATTCTCCCTTCTACTATTCTCTGGATAGATACCGCTCAGCCATTGTTCTTAAGACCGAAGATTACGATACGGTTATATTCTGTCTGGCTAACTTCAACAGCCTGGAAATATTGAAATCCCTGGAGAATTCCGGTAAACAAATCCTGGTTATCTCTACCCTCACTCCTGTTTATCTTCGTGAGATACCATGGGTAACCTCCAGCATAGCGGTTTACGGTACCAGCAGAGAATCCTTCAAATCCGGTTTCGGAGCCCTGATCGGAGATTTTATCCCAGAGGGGAAACTGCCGGTGAAGTTTTTTTAAATGAGCTGGAAAAGGGCAGCCGCAAAAGATCTACCCGCATTAAAGGATTTTCTGCTGCGGGAAGAGTGGCGCTGTGTCCCCTTTACATCGCGCTTCAAGCAGGAGGATAAAAAACCCTTCTCCAGGGGGCAGGATAAACATATTTTTATTAACAAGGACGGACATGTAGTAATTGGTGCTCTCATGGTTACTGCCATGGGGCTTTTTATTCCCGTGCTGGCAGAGAGAGAGCAAACTCTTTTCAGCAACCTGAAGAAGATGTCCTCCTCGCTGTACTCTATTATGGGCACTTTACCTGATGTTCAGACTGCTGCAGCCTATTTTCCTATTTACCCTGAGGTTACGGTAGATTACTTCTTAATGACCCTCAGCAGAGACGATTACCGGGCTCCGTGTCTTGAATATACCCCCGGTCTGGAGATCCGCGAAGCTGCCTTAAAAGATGCGAAGCGCTTCTTCCCGCTGCACGCCGCTTATGAAATCGAAGAGGTAATAATCAATCCCGATCATTTTCATAAAAAGGCCAGTTTCACTACATTCAAACGCGCTCTGCAGAACCAACTGATCACTGTGGCAGAGCTGAAAGGAACAGCGGTGGCCAAAGCAGGCACCAATGCTCAAGGCTTCAATACCGCTCAGATAGGCGGCGTATACACGATAAAAGAAGAACGTAATAAAGGTATCGCTTTTCTGGTAATGTCCGGACTGCTGGAACGTATATTCAGAGAGAAAGAGATGGCCAGCCTCTTTGTTAAGAAAAACAATCCGGCAGCTATTTCTCTATACAGGAAACTCGGCTTCACCCTGAGAGAGTCCTACAGAATATGCTACTACAACCTCTGACTTAAGTACAGTCCTAATAACTATATTTAAGCAATGGGAGCGTAATCTTATGCTTACTTTTTTTTCCGGTTTTGGATCCGGTGTCTCTATTGACCTGTAATAAGATGCATTGAAAATTAAAATACATAGAAAAACATAAGTGGAATATCTAAATGACTGATAAAGATTTTAAAATAGTAAGAAAGCTTAGAAATATATTGTCTCATTTTGTCGGATTGCAAGATTTCAGGATATTTGGTTCAAGAGCAAAAGGAAACTCTGATGAATACTCCGATATGGATGTTTTTATTGAAGTAAATAAGCTGTATAAGGAGCTTAAAGAAAAAATATTGGAGGAAGCATGGAAGGTTAGCCTTGAAAACCTTATCGTAATTTCGGTAATTATATTTACAAAGAACGAAATACAAAACACACCCTTAAGGTCTTCACCCCTGTTAAAGAATATCTACAGAAACGATGTTAAAGTATGAATGATTTTAAGGTACTCCTTAATTATCGTTTAAAACAAGCTGAAGATACGCTTAAAGACGCTGATAAGATGATTCGGGATAACCTCACGCCCAGATCCATTATCAACAGAGCCTATTATGCCATGTTCTATGCTGTCTTAGCGCTGTTTATAAAATCTGAACTTGATATAAAAACCGCAAAGCATGCCGGAGTAATTTCAATATTTGATAAGGAATATATCATCACGGGTATCAGGGAATCACAAAATCGATCTTCGTATCCACCGTAACCGTTTCTTCCGGAGGAACAACGATGGAATGGCTCCAGACGGAGCTCATATAGTCACCCTCTAAATGGTGCTTGTCGCCGTTGATATCGTCATAGGAATAGATGAAATATTCTCCCGGATGGATATTCTTAAAGGTGTAGGTCCGCACGTCCGGCGGCAGATAAATATAACGCGAGAAATACTTCCAGTTTTCCGGCTTGTAATTATAACCGTCAAAGAGCGATTTCGTACATAGCAGTACAAAGAGTTCATGGTCGGGTTCTACGGGCAGAGATTCGTCAATTGTGATATTGACCTTGAGCTGACCTACGTAAGGCTGCTCGTTGGATGGGTAGGGGTCCCCTTCAAAGGTGAAGTAAATACTTTCGGACATATGTTCGAAAGCCGTGGAAAAATCCTTTACTATTTCCGGTTGAGGATAATTAAAATGATTGACAGCGTCCATGACACATTCTCTGTCGCCCAGTTTAGCCTTCCATCGGGAATGTAGTTCCAGGGGAGAGACCCGGTTGAATTTGTTGGTATAGGTGTCCATAGTCAACTTATTACCCTTGAAAAAGAACTCGGTATAGGCTCGGTTCGTGCCTGCCTGAAAGTCGGAAAAACGGTAATAGCCATTTTTTTCGTCCGCCTTATCCAGAACCTCATAGGTTACACAGCCCTTGTTCTTAAAGACCCCCTCGGTTCGCATGGCTACTTTCATCTGCCCCTCATGCTTGACTATAAAAAAAGTAATGAAGTTGATTGTATCCTGATCTAGCGTGGAGTACTGCCCCACCTGGGCAGAAGAAACCGGCCGGTAATCTACATACCAGTCCGGAAAATCACCTGCGGGCGTGGTCGTGGTCACAGGACCGTGCCATAAGCCGGGGATACACCGTAGAAAGCCGAAGCCCAGGATCCCGTAATCAGTCGTCATCGCCGGCAGCTCCCCTGGCCCTGCTGAGGGAATCCCCACGCAGTTCAAGAGCAAAAAACTGCTTATAAGGCAGGTTAGAAAACCCAATGTTCTGAAATTAATTTTTATTTAACCCTTCTGAAATATCTTTTCCAAAATCTATACATTCTTGTAAACTATTTTCATCAGGATACCATAAAGCTTTTATTCCTTCATTCAAAACTTCAAATCCAGCTTCTTTTAATTCTTCATTAATAATTTTTACAGATTCACCACTCCAACCATAAGTTCCAAACCCAACAGCCTTTTTATTTTTGAAGCTTAACCCCTTTATCATTTCGATAATAGCAGCAACAGAATGAAGAATTCCTTTGTTAATAGTAGGAGAACCAACAATAATTAATTTAGATTTAAATATCTCGGTAATAATATCATTCATATCAGAACGTGCTGAATTAAAGAGTTTTATTAGCAGTGTAGGATCAACTTCCTTAATTC
>DRHE01000310.1 GCA_011049745.1 Spirochaetales bacterium
CTCCTGGATTGAGCACTGTGACTGGATGCCAGCTCTATTAACCGGCAATACCGACCCGCTGTCCCTAAAACGCAGCCGCTGTGCCGCCGGACATAAAGCCATGTGGCACGGTCAATGGGGCGGACTTCCCGATGAACAATTTCTCAAGCAGCTCGATCCCCTGCTATCAGGGCTTACGCAGAAGCTCTATAAAGAGACCTTTACCTCTGACAACAAGGCTGGAGAGCTCTGCGTAGAATGGGCTCAACGCCTGAACCTGGAGGCAGGCATCGCGGTTGCCGTAGGCGCCATCGATGCTCACATGGGAGCGGTTGGCGGCGGTGTAACCAAAGCAACATTAGCCAGGATCATGGGCACTTCTGTCTGCGACATGATCGTTGCCCCGCCGGATGTTCTGCAGCCCCAGCCGGTTGCAGGTATCTGCGGGCAGGTTGATGGTTCAATTGTGCCCGGCATGGTCGGCCTGGAAGCAGGCCAGTCAGCCTTCGGCGATGTCTACGCCTGGTTTGCAGGTCTGCTCTCCTGGCCCCTTAAAGGGCTGGAAAGCTCTCTATCTCCCGAAGAGGCAAGAGAGAAGATACTCATCATGCTTACAGAGGAAGCACAAAAAATGGCGATTGAAGATACCGGCCTCCTGGCCCTGGATTGGCTCAATGGCCGGCGCACTCCCGATGCTGACCAGAACCTGAAAGGAGCCATTATCGGCCTTACTCTGGGTTCCTCTGCACCGGCTCTTTTTCGGGCGCTGGTGGAGGCGACAGCTTACGGCTCCAGGGCAATTGTAGAGCGCCTGGTCAGCTCCGGAGTCGAGATTCGCCAGGTCGTGGCCATGGGAGGAATTGCTCATAAATCGCCATTTGTAATGCAGGTTTCTGCAGATGTAATGAACATGCCGATTAAAGTGGTTAAATCCGAGCAGACCTGTGCCCTGGGCGCAGCCATGTTCGCCGCAGTTGCCTCAGGTTTTCACCCCAACCTCACAGCAGCGCAGGGGAAAATGGCCGGCGGTTTCAGCAGAACCTACACTCCTATTCCCGAAAATGTTGCCAGGTATGAGCAGCTATACCAGAGCTACCTGAAGATAGGTGCAACAATAGCGGATCAACTGCGTGCTCTTTAACCAACCCGGCAAGGGCGGCGATTCGGTTGGCGGTTGGGCCGGCTACCACCTTTCGTAATGCACTATCTCTGCCAGCTTAAGCCTGCTTTTTTCTTTAATCGCCGGATCCTGCGGGTACCCCAGGGGCAATAACTCTACAACAACTATATCTTCAGGAATCCCCAGAAGCTCTTTTACCCTGTCACTTTCGAATGAACCAATCCAGCAGGTACCCAGCCCCTCGGAAACCGCAGCTAAGGTGAGGTGATCTATGGCAATAGCAACATCTATGGGATAACATTCCAGGCCGCAGCGCATAACATGTTTATCAGTTTCTGCGCAGCAGGCAATCACTACCGGCGCCTCACCAACAAAAGCCTGATTGTGAGCTGCCATGGCAAGCTGCTCCCTCTTTTGCCTGTCCCTAACCACTACAAAGCGCCATTCCTGCAGATTCTTGGCAGATGGAGCCAGCCTCACTGCTTCCAGGATCCTCTGCAATTTATCCTCTTCAATATCCCTATCGAGAAATGAGCGTACACTTTTCCTGGTTTTAATCGCTCTATAAATATCCATCTGAGCCTCCTTATACGTCTGCTGTGAGCATATAACAAAATAAATGTGTTATCAAAGGAGCAAATCAATGGTATATTACTAAATCTGCAAGGAGTTGACTTTTGATATATAGAGAATACGGCAAAACAGGTAAAAAGGTATCCCTGCTCGGATTTGGGGCAATGCGCTTTGAAGACCCTGACAATCGCGACCTTTGTGTGGAAATGGTGGTAGAGGCCGCTAAGCTGGGAATTAACTATTTCGACACTGCTCCCGCCTACTTCGGTACTAAAAGTGAAGAAATTATTGGCCAGGGATTTAAAGAGCTGAAGCGGCTGGGCCTGCCCTTTTACAGCGCTACTAAAACCTTTAAATCCGAAAGCTCAAAGATCAGAGCGGAAATTGATAGTCAACTGAAGCGTCTCAATCTGGAGACAATCGATTTCTACCATATCTGGTGCGTTACCAGTCTTAAGAACTGGCGGGAGCGAAAAAAGAATGGAGTAATAGAAGCTTTCGTCAAATTGAAAGAAGAGAGGCTTATCCGCCATATCTGTGTATCCAGCCATTTGATTAATGATGAAATAAAAGAGATTCTTGCTGCGGGTGTTATTGAAGGAGTGCTGCTTGGCTATTCAGCCTATAACTTCTCCATGCGCCAGGCTGCTATTGATTTAATTGCCGGTCAGGGTCTTGGTTGTACAGTGATGAACCCCCTTGGCGGCGGAATTATACCTCAGAACCCGGCAATTTTTAATTTCATTAAAACTCGAAAAAGCGAAAGCCTGGTGGAGGCCGCGCTCCACTTTCTCTTTGCTCATCATCAGATCAATACCTCATTAGTTGGTTTTTCCGAGTTAAAGGAAATTAAGGAAGCGGTTCAGGCGGTGGAAAACTATATTGAGATTCCAAAATCTGAGATTGAGCGAATAAAGGAAGGAATTTCTGAATCCTTTAACGATATCTGCACCGGCTGCCAGTATTGTGATAATTGTCCGGCAGGTATTCCCATCTCCCGTTTTTTAGATAGCTACAACCATAAAATATTTTATAATGATAATAAGATGATAGAGCGCGTTAAATACCACTGGGAATTGAACCCTGAGCAGGCCGCTGAATGCACCGCCTGCGGCGAGTGTGAGGATGTCTGCACCCAGCATCTGCCAATAATAAAACGGGAGATGGGAATACCTGCCGGACAATTATCACAATACTGGCAGCCGGTGCAGATATCGTTAAAG
>DRHE01000311.1 GCA_011049745.1 Spirochaetales bacterium
GCTTTATATCTTCTCCCCATGAGTAAAAGCACTCTATCCGATCCCGATTGAAGAGGAATATGGAAATGGGGACATACCTGTCTATCGGAAAGCGCCTTAACCAACTGCTCATTTATCATCTCAGGCTCCAGGGAGGAGAGCCGGAGGCGCATCGATGAAGTAGCCTTTAGAATTCCGGTAATAAGTTCCGGTAGAGTCCAGCCTCCATAATTGTAGGCGGTAATATTCACACCGGTGAGCACTACCTCACGGTAACCCTGTTTTTCCAATTTAACCGCTCTGGAAAGAGCCTCCTCAGGGTTAAGGCTTACCGATCCTCCCCTTGCCAGAGGAATCCGGCAATAGGCGCAGCCGTAGTCACAGCCATCCTGTATCTTCAGGAAAGCCCGGGAATGAAAGCTGAACTGTTCCACCTGAAAGCGGAAAACGGAGTGGCTGCAGGATAGACTGACCGCCGGCAGCTGCTTCAAGTCTACAGGCTCCCCCGCCTGACTGCGAAGCAGACCGGGCAGATCGAGCAATGTGTCCTTTCTGTTCTGCGGTACTACCACCAGGTTGTCAGCAAGCTCAGCCAGGCCGCTTTCATCCATCTGAGCATAGCATCCGGTAACAATCAGCCTGGCCCGGGGATGGCTGCGCGCCAGGCTGCGGATAAGACGTCTTGCCTTCTGTTCACTCTTTGAGGTTACGGTACAGGTGTTGATTATATAAAAGTCGGCTTGCTGATTTACTTTCACTATCGAAAAACCCTGGTCCCGAAATGAGGAGGCCAGGGCTTCTGTTTCCAGTTGATTCAGCTTGCAGCCAAAGGTGTAAAAAGCTGCTTTCATCCCCCGTCCGAAAGCTTCTCAACCCTGGATTTGCCTCTGGAAGCATCGAGTTGATTGGGATTTAATTTAAGCGCCTTATTATAAGCATCCAGGGACCAACTGTAATCCCCCGCTTTTTCCCTGGTATAACCCAGACGGGCCCACCAGGAAGCTACGTTGGGAGAGTGATAGAGAGCAGTGGACAAAGCAATATCCGCATTATTGTATTTACCCAACTGGATAAAGAGCTCACCCATAAAATAGTAAACATCCTCAGCTCTGCCCCCGGTAGGATTAATCGCTGTATACTCTTCAAAGTACTTCAGCGCTTCCTGCCATCTGCCAAGATAAAAGAGGGCTTCACCTGCTATTTCGATCATTCTGGGATCATAACGGGAAATATTCAGTGCCTTCTGCGCATAATCATGAGTTTCCTGGTATTTCTTGAGCTTTAACAGGCTCCAGCAGAGAACGGCGTAAGAATCCATCCTGTTCGGCATCTCTTTCAATTCCTCAAGACAGACATCCACCGCTTCCTGATACTTCCCCTGACGGTAGAAGGCTAAGGCGTCCTTCTTATCCTGGGCACAGACCATTCCGGCAGCAACCACAAAAAGCAGAATGAGCAGAAAAACCTTTTTAGCCATTCTTACCCTCTTGTTTGGGCCTGGTTTCCTGCATATTACAGCGGCCATTATATTTACAACCCCGCTCGATAATAAGATCGGGAGCAGTAAGGTCTCCGTCAACAGAGGCCGAGGCAAAGAGCTCGATTTGAGAATAGGCTAATACATCCCCCTCGATCCTTCCCTTTGCCGATACCCGGTTAGCCTCAATTCTTGCTTTTACAACTGCATTCAGGCCTATATAAATGTCTGAAGAGGCCTTGATCTCACCCTTAAAGACCCCTTTTATCATCAAGGGTTTTTGAAAGGACAATTTACCGGTAAAATCTATATCCTCAGCAAGGATGGTATCAATCTCATTTTCGTCGATATCTTTTATCCGCACTTCCCTCATTATACTTCTCCCAATTACAGGCTCATGTTACAGCGCAACCCCTGTGCTGTCAACCCTGGTGCTGTCAAGACAGGGTGGAAAAGCTCTAACAGAAGGCCTGGTAAATTGCATTTATTGCTCTGCTGTAATCCTCGCTCTTGACCCCGACAATAATGTTTATCTCAGAAGAACCCTGGTCAATAATACGGATATTTACTCCCGCCTCATAAAGAGAGGTAAAGAGTTTGGCCGCTACTCCCGGCCGGTAAGCCATGCCCTCGCCCACAGTGGCTATCAAAGCCAGGCCGCTGAATAATTCTATGCGGTCAGGGTTTAAGACCCGCTTGATCTCATCCATCACTATCTCAGCCTTATCCTGCAGCTGCTCATCGCTGATAACGACCGACATGGTATCAATACCGGTGGGAGCATGCTCAAAGCTTATGCCGTGACTTTCCAGGATACCGAAGAGGCGCCTGCCGAAACCACACTCCCTATTCATCAGGAATTTTTCAATAGAGATTAGACTGAAACCAGGTTTTCCCGCAATACCCGCTATAATGTTTTCTTTTATGTCCCTCTTGTGAACAATCATGGTGCCGGGGTCCTCCGGGCGGTGCGTGTTCCGGATATTAATCGGGATCTTTGCTTCAGAAACCGGAAAAATGGCCTCCTCATGGAAAACCTTTGCTCCCATATAAGAGAGTTCCCTGATCTCCCGGTAAGTTACGGTATGCATGGGCTTGGGGTTATCTACAACACCGGGATCAGTCATTAGAAAGCCGGAGACATCCGTCCAGTTCTCATATACTGAGGCCCCTACCCCGCGAGCCACGATTGCTCCGGTAATATCTGATCCGCCGCGGGAAAAGGTGCGGATCTTATTATTCGCATCAGAGCCGTAAAACCCGGGTATCACATAGAGATGCTCCTCACCAAGCTGCGCAGCCAGTAATTCATAGGTAATCCCGGCTATTCTTCCCTCAGCCTGGAATTTAACCACCTCAGCAGCTTCAATAAAAACGCCTCCCAGATAATCGGCAAGCAGACGTGCGCTTAAATATTCTCCCCGTGACGCTACCAGATCACTGGAAGCCCCTCCCTTTATCTGCTTATAGATCTCATCCAGGATACTTTCAATATCCAGCCCCACCTTCAATCCCCGGGCAATATCCAGAAAACGACTGCGGATAATATGAAAAGGCTCCTCAATATCCAGCCCCTGGTCA
>DRHE01000312.1 GCA_011049745.1 Spirochaetales bacterium
AAACGCTTTCCCTGCTGGCACATTAAGCGTGATGTTAATATTCTCCTGGACGGCAGTGTTCCCCTGTGCAGAGAAGATATTTCAGCCGGCCATATTCTCGGCAATGTCCTGAAACCGGGCCTGGCAGAAGTATGGGAAAATGGCAAAGTCTTTTATTTAGAACAGCTTAAGGGAGAATATACGGACATCTGTCAGAAATGCGATGAATACTATACCTACAACTTCTAAGAAACCCAAGATTTCTTACACGGTGGTGGGTGGTACCAAGATTGATCGCCTGCGCAAGTTTTCATTTCCCTTTACGATTATCCTGCTCAACCGTGGTGGTCTTTTTTACCGGAGTGAAATGATTCTTGAGCTGCAGGATCTCAAGGTTGGGGATATTATCTGTATAGAGGGACCCCATATTCCCTATGATATCGAGCCGCTTTCAAGAAACTTTCCGGATATACGCTTTCTTCTTTTACGGGACGAGGCATCTGTGGGAGAAAAAATCAATCTTGGTCTTGAAGAAGCGCAATCAAAATTGGTTATGATCGGCTGGAGTAATACCCGGGTTATACCATCATCCCTCAATAGGGCTTTTCTGGATAGGATTGAACAATCTGAAGCTATTTGCACACTTCCGCAATTTAAAAACAGCAGAGGTGAAATTATTCCTTCCATCCGGATCCCGGCATTTATCAGGAATAAATTAAAATTACTCCCCTGGAAACCGGGTAAGACCAGGCAAAAAAGTATTGTTCCATTTGATTACTGCGGTATCTATAATAAGTCAAAACACATGAAGATCGGCGGCTATGATCATAAAATTAGAAACAGCTACTGGCAGAGACTTGATTATGGTTTCAGGGCTTTTCTCTGGGGAGAAAATATCTCCTATGAACCGGATTTTTTAGTGAATTATATAAGTGAACCTGTTCTTGAAGATAATACTCCTGATGAAAGCTATAAACTATTCTATTTGAAGAACCTGGCGGTCAAGTATAAGAGAGGCAGAGGAATGCTTCCCTATTCGCGTCTAATGCGATATCTGCTGCGCTCCGATACCGGCCTGATCTATTCTTTTAAAGAATTTCGTGAAGTCAGAAAATGGGTGACTTCGAACTGTTTTCAATTCAAGAAGGATGCAGCAGCTCTGGTAAATCAATGGGAAGCACCAGAGTAGGGGTTTTCCTCCAGGCCCGCCTCAGTTCAACCAGGTTGCCACAGAAGGTACTGCTGCCGTTAAAGGGGGGCAATGTACTTCAACATGCTCTGAGATCATTGAGAAAAATCAAAGCTGATGTATACGCTCTGCTTACTGACTATAATAGTGGGGGTGCTCTGGAGCAATATGCAGTAGAAGAGGGGTTCAGCCTTTTCATGGGCGCTGAAGATGATGTGCTGCAACGGTTTACTTCAGCAGTGCTTTTTTTCAAGGTAGAGAGGGTAATCCGGGCCACAGGAGATAACCCCCTGGTTTCCTGGCAGCTGGCATCAGAAATATTAGAGCTGCATGAAAAAAAGGGGGCGGATTTGAGCCATTTTATCAACATACCCCTGGGAACCGGTGTTGAGGCTGTTGAGGCAAGTGCTTTGCTTGCCGCTGAAAATGAATCCGCCGATCCCTACGAGCACGAGCACATTACCACTTTTCTATACCGTCATCCGGAAAGGTTTACTATTTTAGAAATTGAAGGCCCGGCCGAATGCTTACTCTCCGGCCGAAGGGTAACACTTGATACTGATTCGGATTATAAGCTGATCAGGAATATTTTCAGCGATCTCTACATTAACCAACCAATTGCCGCTGAAGATATTGTGGCCTGGTTGAAAAGGAAAAGCGCTGAATGAAAATATTAGCTGTACCGGGCTGTATGCAGGGCCAGGGCACGGGCCATCTGCAGCGCATGCTGGCCCTGGTCTTCAAGCTGGGCAACGAGGCCTTTATCTATCTGGATAAGGATAATATCAAAGAGCGGGGAACAGCGTCAGAAATAATCTCTTCCTTAGGCTATAATAATGCAAATATTAAATGTATCGATTCCATTGATTACCGGGAGCGCTGGGATCTGATTATACTTGACCGCAGGCAGACAAATCTAAGTGAATTCAGAAGCTATAGCAAATTGGGCCTGGTAGCGGCAATTGATGAAGGCGGAGAAGCAAGGGAATATATACCCTATCTTATTGATATCCTTCCCGGCAGAGAGTATTCAATTAAAGCCAATATTACCGATATCTCGCTCCTTGATCTCCCTGATAGCGAATCCTCTTTCCGCTATCCATTTAAAGGGGTATTGATCAGTTTCGGTGGCGAGGACCCGGCGAACTTGAGCTCCAGCCTGCTTGATTCGTTGCTGAAAATCAATCTATTGCACTGGAAAGATATCAATCTGGTAATTGGACCCCTTTTCAAGGAAAAAAACTGGCCTGATGGTATCAGATTATTAAGAAACTGCAGTGATCTTAGCTCAATCCTGCCTGACTATGACCTGATATTTACCTCATATGGCCTGACCTGTTTTGAGGCTTTAGCTTCCGGAGCTGCGGTGATTCTCCTTAATCCCAGCCGCTATC
>DRHE01000313.1 GCA_011049745.1 Spirochaetales bacterium
GTCCTATAGAATGTACCCTGGCAACCTTTCAGATATATTCTGAGCAGGAGAAAGAGGATATCCGGGAGGAGATAAAGGCTAAAAAGGATTTCCGCCCCGCCCTGTCCCCCGGCGCAGAGATGTTCGCCAACAGGCTGAAGAAAAACCTGAAACGCCTTAAAAAATGGGCCAAAAAAAACAGGATTACCAGCTACCGTATATACGATGCGGACATGCCGGAATACTCCGCCGCTATCGACCATTACGAAGGACAATGGATCAACCTCCAGGAGTATATGCCGCCAAAAACGGTAGACCCAGGGCAGGCCGGGAAACATCTGGATGAAATGATTAAGGGACTCACCGCTGTTCTCGACATTCCGCGAAGAAACATACATGTTAAAACCAGGAAACAGCAGCCTGGATTAGCTCAGTATGAGAAAATCGCCCATACCGGTGAACGTCATAAGATAAGGGAAGGAGGAAATATTTTCCTGATAAACCTGACCGATTACCTTGATACAGGTATTTTTCTTGATCAGCGCCTGATCAGGGAAATTTTCGGGCAGTTGGCAGAGACCAAACGGGTGCTTAACCTTTTTGCCTACACCGGCACGGCAACAGTGTATGCGGCCAGGGGCGGCGCCGGAGCTACTACAACAGTAGACAATTCAAACACCTACCTGGACTGGGCAAAAGAAAATATGCGTCTTAACGGTTTCAGCGGGCAGCAGCATTCTTTCATTAAGGCAGACTGTTTAAGCTGGCTGGAAAATGCCGAACTTGAGTATGACCTGATTCTTCTTGATCCACCCACTTTTTCAAACTCAAAGGGAATGAAGAGAACTCTCGATATCCAGCGGGATCATGTGGAGTTGATATGGAAAACCATCAAACTCCTGGCCCCCGGAGGCACACTCCTCTTTTCAACGAATTTCAGAAAATTCAGGATGGATATGGAAAAACTGCCTGAGCTTAATGTAGAAGATATATCAGGGCAGACAATCCCGCCTGATTTCGAACGCAACAGAAAGATTCACTACTGCTGGAAGATCAGGAGGAGGCGGGAACACCCCTCATTATCTTGATTTTTTAGCCCTTTTGCTGATATAACCTACCAATCATGTGCGAAAAGCTTCCTCCCCGCATTTCTCTAATAGGCTTTATGGGCAGCGGCAAATCCTCCATCGGCAGGCTTCTGGCAGGAAAGACTGCCTACACCTTTATTGATCTCGATGAGCTGATTGAAGAACGCACAGGAAAATCTATTCCGGAGATATTTGCCCGTGATGGAGAAGAGCTTTTTAGAGAGTATGAAAGCGAAGCTCTCTACAGCCTCTCTGATACTGCTAAATTAATTATCGCCGCCGGCGGCGGCGCCGCAGTGCAGCCGGCTAACAGGAAATTTTTTCTCAACCAATCCTATACCATCTACCTTAAGGTTTCTTTTAAGGAATTCTTAAAGCGCACCAGAGGCAGAACCAACCGGCCGCTGCTTAAGAAGCCTCTTGCCGATATAGAAACCCTTTACCTCGATCGCCTGCCTCTTTACCGGCAGGTAGGCAGGGAAATCGTTACAGACGGCAGGAGCCTTGAGGAGATCACCAGGGAAATCATCAGCCGGGCAGCCCGGGACGGCTCTCTTTAATCCGCTCTTCCGGCCAGTTCGGCAAGCACCTCCTCCAGGGGGATATCCGCGCTTTCCAGTAGAACCAGCAGATGATAGATAAGATCAGCCGCTTCAAAAATAATATCATCTTTATCTCGTGCCAGGATCAACTCTATAGCTTCTTCACCCAGCTTCTTACGGATCTTTTCGGCTCCCTCTTTGAACAGGTAGGAGGTATAGGAACCTTCAGGCAAGTTAAGCCGCCGCTTATGCACAACCGCTCTTAAGGCGGCCAGAGTATCCGGAAGAGCGGGCGGCGTGTTAAAAGCTGAAGAGCTGCCAGGTGAAGAGACCTCTGCATCCATCCCTTCAACCACAGCCTGATACCACTTTCCCTTAAAATCCAGAGAAATCAGAGTATGCTTTTCGTGGTAAGGTAAAAGTCTGTTTGTTTCAGGAACTATCACCCATAGAGAGTTTGATTCAATGCTCTTCTTGCAGCCCTTCTTATTCATCAGGCCGACATCTCCTACGCGGCCCCCTGAAGTAGCTATAACCAGAGGCAGAAATTCATCTTTTCGTATACTCATTTTCTACCCCCGGTATTGAGCGATCAATTGAGCCAGATCGATCCGTCCTTCATAAAGGGCTTTGCCGGTAATAAGACCGCAAACCCCCTGATGCCGCTCTCTATATACTGAGGCTGCATCCTCAGGGCTGCTGATACCCCCGGAAAGGATAACCGGTAATGCTGAATGTTCTGCAATAAGGTTGGTCCTCTTTATATCCGGTCCCTGGAGAGTGCCATCCCGCTCAATACAGGTATAGATAACAGCAGACATACCCATTTCAGCAGCCTCAACGGCCAGATCAATATCCTCAACTCCTGAATTACTCTCCCAGCCGGAAACCCTCACCATACCCTCAAGAGCATCTATACCGGCCGCCAGCCTGCCGGGGTATTCAGCGCACCAACCTGAAACCAGCTCGGGATTACGGGCCAGCACGGTGCCTACTATTAAACGGTCTATGCCCAGATTGATAAGCTCCTTAATATCTTTACTGCTGCGGATGCCCCCTCCCACCTCTATAGAGCAGGAGACAGCCCGGCGTATTCCGCCTATCACCTCCCAATTATTATCACCCTGGCCCCGGGCTGCATCCAGGTCAACAATGTGAAGCCACCGGGCACCTGCTGCTTCAAAGGAGCGGGCAACCTCAACCGGGTTCTCAAAATATGTCTTAGACCGGCCATAATCACCCTTATAGAGCCGAACACAGCGCCCATTCAGGATATCAATAGCAGGTAGAATCAACATGCCCACAATATTCCGGATTATAGCCCCATATTCAGGCAACCTCAATCCATCTTATGAGAAGCTTGATTTGCACTGCTTTTTAATTATTTTTTAAACTGCGGGAAGACGGTATTTTTTGAGAGAACTTTTAAAAGCATCACAGATCATTTTTTCAGCTTCACAGGAAGAGCGGCAACCTTGAAGAGCATTGCGGAAGATATTATCCCTGACCACTCTGGTGATAGCGGCCAAAGCAATTATATACTCACTGCACATACCGGGTGGATGGGTAATAATAAAAATCAACTTTGCCGGTTCTTTATCACAGGCATCAAAATCAATCCCACCCGGAGAAATACCGAGTGTGATTGTCAGATTATCCACTTCTTCTGTTTCGCCATGGGCAATGGCAACACCACGTCCCAAACCGGTACTATGTATCTTCTCCCGGTCTAATACTGCATTTTTTATCTTCTTAGTATCTTTAGCACCCGAAAATACCGGCGCTTTATGGATAATTTCCTGAATAGCCGAAAACTTATCCCGGCTGGTGAGATTGTGAACTATGGTTCCGCCGATGAAGCATTCTTTCATTTTAAGTTTTCAAATATACACTATCCCAAAAACAAGTCAAGTCCTATTTTCATTATCGGCTAAATAAAGCTTTAGATTATTCAAGGCAGATTTAATTCAGTACAAAACCTTTTAAGCGCTAACAGGTACAATTTTCGCATTATCAGTTACTGATTCAGCAATAGAGGGACATTATACTTTTTGAATATTTCATCATTTGTCAGTAAGGTAAGACCCTTACCAATTCATGCGTCAGGACACACAATCGGTTGACAAACCATAGAGATAACGTCTATTATTTAGCAGTCAAATGGGGGCGTAGCTCAGTTGGCTAGAGCGCGTGAATGGCATTCACGAGGCCGTGGGTTCGATTCCCTTCGCCTCCAATAGGATTTACGGATAGATGTCA
>DRHE01000314.1 GCA_011049745.1 Spirochaetales bacterium
CATGCGGCACGTCTGCAATAGCGGCGCGGCCATGATTTTTCCGGAAGCGCACTTTGAGGCGGTGCGCCCGGGTTTGTCCCTATACGGAATGGTGCCGTCAAGCGAGTGGTCGCCTCCATTTGCTCTGCAGCCGGTGCTATCCCTTAAAAGCCGGGTAGTGCGGCTTCGCACACTGGCTGCAGGCAGTGGTATCGGCTATGGTCGCACCTATGTTGTTAAAGAGCCTACCCGGGTGGCCTTGTTGCCCGTGGGCTATGGTGACGGCTATCACCGCCTGATATCCGGCCGCGGAGCAGTGCTGCTTCAGGGAAAGAGAGCGCCCATACTTGGCAGGGTCAGTATGGATCAGATTGTGGTGGACGTAAGCGCTATACCGGGAGTACAAATTGAAGAAGAGGCAATCCTGTTGGGGGGAGAGGGCGATACGGCAATAAGCGCAGAGGAAATAGCCGGTTGGGCGCAGACGATCAACTACGAGGTCACAACCTCGATTCTACCCAGGGTAGCAAGGTTATACCGCCGGAATGGTGAAATTATTGGGGTGCACTAAGTGATAGGGTTCGGCCTAAGACTTGAGCTGGGTATTACGGTGAAAACCGCAAAGCACGCAAAGGATCAGCTCGATTACAGTTCAGCCGTTGAGTTACGGATCATGAGTCTGGTGGGAATGAGCACCTTTTGTCCATCATCCTGGTTGCCTTTGACTATCTGCAAAAGCCGACGTACAGCCATGATTCCCATGGTTCTTTTCGGGACATGAACCGTCGTAAGAGTAGGATTTACTTCTGAGGCCATTCTAATATCATCAAAACCAATTATACTTATATCCTTCGGAATGGACAGTCCGTGCTGTTTGATGGCATCCATCGCTCCAATGGCGATGAGGTCATTGTAGGTCAGCACGGCTGTGGGTAAGCTTTTTATGGTCAGCAGGTAGCTCATGGCTCTAAAACCTTCATCAATTCTGCTCTTACAGTCCCTTGCTATCAGGTTAGGATCACTGTCAAAGCGGTACATTACCTGAGCTCTCTGATAACCGTACAGACGCTCCTGGGCAGAGGTTTCCACACTATCTCCGGAAAGGTAGGCCACTCGTTTGTGTCCGCAAGATGCCAGATACTTGCACGCTTTTAGAATTCCGTCAACGTTATCGACCAGGACTGTTGGGATATCTTCTGTAGGGATATAGTAGTCCAGTAAGACCATAGGGATCTCTGTCTGTTTTAATTTTAGTACAAAGTCATCGTGATAAACGCCCACCATTACCACACCGGCCAGATCATTGAAGTTTAGATTGATTTTGTCTAAAGCAAATTTTTCTTTTCCAACAGAATTAAAGTGGAAGTAGCATTTCTGCCTGATAAGCTCCTCTTCAATACCGGAAATAATACTGGCGTAAAATTGACTTGAAAGGGCAAAAGAATCCTTATCAATTATGAAAGCCACACTTTTACCGATCCTTTTTCTCTTCCTGTAGCCGTATTTCTTTACTGCCTCAAAGATAGCCATTCTGGTCTCTTCAGAGACAGTATGTTCTTTGCCGGATAAGGCACGCGAAACAGTGGCAATACTGATATTGAGTTTTTTAGCAAGATCATTCATTGTGGTGGCCATATTTGTGTCTGCCCTTACCTCTGAACAGTATAAAAAAGAACAGCAAAAGTCAATCACCTCTTGACATTAACATACATATATAATTAACTGTAATTTACATTAATATATTATGTAAAAAGATAGATACAGGAGGGAACATATGCCAGGTCCTGGTGCTTTTTTGGTAGACGATGAAGAGAGAAAAGAAGTAGCCCAAGTCATGGAGAGCGGCTACCTGTCCAGATACGGGAACGCGAAAGATACGCGATTTAAACGAAAGGTTATAACCTTAGAAAATAAATTCACAAAGATTATTGGTGTGAAGTATGCTGTGGCCGTGAGCGGGGGTACCGGGGCAATCATGGCTTCACTGGTGGCGCTCGGTGTAGGTCCGGGAGTGGAGGTTTTAATTCCCGGCTATACTTTCGTAGCCTCGATTTCAGCGGTTCTGGCCATTGGCGGAACGCCTGTGCTCACTGAGATCGATGACTCCCTGAACATGGATCCTACAGATTTGGAGCAAAGGATTACCGATGCAACAAAGGTTATCATGCCCGTGCACATGCTGGGTAATCCAGCGGCTATGGATGGCATTATGGCGATAGCGAAAAAAAGGAAGCTTCTGGTTCTTGAGGATTGCTGCCAGGCCCTGGGTGCAAGCTATAAAGGCAAGCCCCTCGGTTCCATTGGTGATATAGGTGCCTTTTCCCTGAATATCAACAAAACCATCACTTGTGGGGATGGTGGCATAGTTGTAACGAAGAGCAAAGCATTCTTTGAGAGGGCGTTCGGCTTTCACGACCAGGGTCACCACCCCCTGCGGTCGGGTGTTGAAATAGGAGCGCGTTCTATTATCGGAATCAATCTCAGGATGAACGAGCTCACAGGAGCCTTTGCCCTGGGCCAGCTGAAGAAGCTGGATACAATTATAAAAATATTACGGAATAAGAAGGCCAGATTTAAAGAGATAGTAGCGGGAGCCGGAATCAAGGAGATGTCTTTTAGAAAGATAAATGATCCTGGGGAATGTGCCACGCTTCTTACCGTTATCTTTCAGGACAAAGATGCAGCAAGGATGGTAGCAAAAGCCCTGAGCACAAGAAGAGTGTCGGAAAGTGGCTGGCATGTGTATAACAATATGGAACAGATTTTGGCCCTGACAGATGATAAGGGAAAGTGTTTGTACTACAAACACATGCTTCCCCGTACAGATGACATTCTTGAGCGGTCAATCAATCTTAGTGTCGGTGTGGTGGATCCCGGTCTGGGAGCCGGCTTCGGTATCAATATACTCTCTGGCGATGAGGAAATCAAAAGTAAAGCAGAAGCCTTTATAAAAACAGTTCGAGCGGTTAGCCGCTAGAAGATAAACAGCAGAGGATGCACGATGCTTTCCGAACATCTTGATATGGTCATTGTCGGCCACCTGTCCAGGGATATTATTGTTGTTGACGGTGGTAGACAGGAAGCAACAGGCGGGGCTGTCTATTTTGCAGCTTTTGCTGCAAAACCGGCATGTTCAAAAATCCTGGTCATCACCAAGCTTGCTTTAGCTGACGTCGATCTGCTCAGCGATTTCTGGCAAAAAGGTATCCCTGTATTACCGCTCTTTTCACTTAAGACCACCATAATGGAAGACTCTTTCGATTCAGGTGAGAACTATGTTAGAAAATCTAAAGTTTTGTCACTGGCTTCATCTTTCAGAATTGAAGAAATTCCGGTAAAGAGCGCTGAAGTATTCTATCTGGCCGGCCTGATGCAGGGAGAAATTCCAGAGACTCTCATTGAAGAACTCTCCCGGTATGGGAAAATAGCCCTGGATGTTCAAGGGTTCCTCCGTGCACCGGGTCCAGGTACCCTTGTCCTTAGCGAGTGGAGGGAAAAGGAAAAGTACCTCCCTTATGTTCATTTTTTGAAAGCCGATCGTAGAGAAGCTCACTTTCTTACAGGTAATAGTGAAATCGAGGACATGATCCGCAGTATTCATGAATGGGGTGTCAAAGAGATCCTCATAACAGATGATCAGGGGGTGACCGTATCGGATGGTATTATTACCCTGCACAAGCCGTTCGATCGGTACCGCATTGAAGCCAGAACAGGAAGGGGAGATACCTGTTTTGCCAGCTATTTGAGCTGGCGGATAAACCACGACACTAAGAAATCTCTGGATTACTGCCTGCGGATTACCAATCGCAAGCTTTGCAAGCCGGGTCCCTACCGATGCTGACCGCAATTAACAATTCAATCAGACAGAGAAGCAATATGCTTTTTAATACCGGCAATCGAATCAGGTAGATATTCCCTGTATTCAGCTTTGACTTCAAATATAATGTATCCTTCGAAGGCCGGCAGCCGCCTCAGGATTTCAAAGATAGGCATTGAACCCATGCCCGGAGGCAGGTGACAGTCTGCCATACCGTAGAGAAGCTGTTCCCTCGTGGGATAGCGAGGATGCGGATTCCTGCCAAAATTGTCGTTTAGATGCAGATGCTTTACCAGGTGAGCCTGTTTCTCTACTGATGCCAGCAGCTGCTCTCCGGTTACCTCGATGGCCAGATTAAGGTGACCGGGATCAAGGGTCATCCCAAGATTTGGGGCATCAATCTGTTCTACCTGCTCAGCGATTGGATCAAGGTACATTGCCGGATGGAGCAAGCGAACATCTTCTTTGCTCAATCCCCGTTCGCTGATATATTTTAACTCTTCAGGTTCGGGGTTGACATTTTCTATAGTAAGAAGAATACCGAATGTTTTGGATTTCTCTGCCAGTTCCGCCAGAGCATCTGTTTCTCTATTAAGGCAATCTTCCCTTTTTCAAGATATTTATTGCTTATGGTCTTTACAATACCTACCTCGGGCTGATTCTCATCCATGGCGTAACCTCTGCTC
>DRHE01000315.1 GCA_011049745.1 Spirochaetales bacterium
AGATGTGTATAAGAGACAGCACCTGACCCCGGTGAAATTATCCTGATGCAAGGGGAAAAGGCCAGGCCTCTTCCCATTTATAACAAAGATGAGCTGTTAAAAGTGCTTTAGATTAGTTGCCTTGTACCCAGCGCAGATTACATCCACAACCGAAGTTCTAAAAGCGAAAAGACAATAAAATATGCTTTAGCGCTGGACTTGATTATTATTTGCGCTGAAGGCGCAAGACTTCAAAGGTAATAGCATTTCAGCTGTTTTTCATTAGCTGTCACGGATCTTTTTGAAGATCCTGGCATCGATGAATATCCTCAGGAGCTCAGAGTCAATGTGGTTGTCTTCCACTTCATACTTCAGGATATCCAGAGCCCGCACTTTGGTGACTGCCTTTTTATAGGGCCGGTCCATGGCGGTCAGGGCATCATAGATATCGGCTATAGTCATCATCCTGGTCTGGATAGGTATCTCCTCCTCTACCAGGCTGCGGGGGTAGCCCGCGCCGTTAAGCTTTTCATGGTGTCCATAGGCGATTACCGGGATTTTCTTCATCTCTTTGGTCCAGGGTATGGTCTTTAAGAATTGATAGCTGTGGGTTACATGTGATTCGATTTCCAGCCTCTCGTCATCATCAAGGCTGCCCTTTTTCATCCTCAGTTTTATATATTCATCATCGGTGAGCAGAGGAAATTCTGTGCCTTGCTGGTCCACCCAGCTTTCAAATCTGATTTTTTCAATAAGCTTTGAAGGCGCTTCCGCCATAACAGAGGGTTCATTCACCGCGATAATAGTAGTCAGATAGTTATTGATTTCAGCCAATCTCTTCTTGACCCGGTTTTCAAAATAATCGATTTTAGCCAAGTAGGCTTCTTTTCCTTCGGATAGCAAAAAATTGAAGCGTTCCTTCATTACAGAGAGCTCAACTGCTTTCTGGATGTAGGCAAAGCGCATTTTGATCTGTTCCAGTTGGTGGGGATAGAGTTTTTTAGCCTTGACCAGCACATGCTCCCGCACCCCGACCTTGCCGAAATCGTGGAGCAGACTGGCATAGCGGATCTCTTTTATCTCTTCCACCGAAAAAATCACCTTCCGGTAAATGCCGCTGCTGTAGCGGTTTACCGCTTCAGCCAGCCCCACCGTGTAAAGCGCCACCCTGTTGGAATGACCGGAAGTGGTTGGGTCTCGAGATTCAATTGCCGTAACCGAAGCCCTGACAAAACCCTCAAAGAGATCCTCTATCTCCTGATAGAGCATATTATTCTCTAAAGAGACAGCCGCCTGGGAAGCTAATGATAGAACTAAGGATTCATTCTCTTTATTAAAGGGCAGAACCATTTTCCGGGCTGTTTCTTTTGAGGAAATACGGCCCGCAGTATCCTTTTTGCGGTTGATCAATTGTATAGCCCCGATGATTGTGTCTTTATGGTCCTTCATGGGAACGGTAAGCATACTTTTGGTTCGATAACCGGTTTTATCATCGTAGCTCTTATTAAATGAGTATTCCCGGTTTCCGGGTATAAGATAGGCATCTTTAATATTGAGCACTTCGCCGGTAAGGGCTACATAACCGCCGATAGATTTTTTATTCAACGGCATGGAGAATTCGGAAAAGTCCGCGGGATTAGAGTCATTCTGGGCAATTTTAAAGAGCAGGCTCTTCTGCCCGGTTTTAGCATCAGTATTAATAAGATAGAGGCTTCCGGCATCGGAAACAGTGATGCCTCTGATGCGTCCCAGGATAAGATCAAGAAGTTTATCATTGTCCCTCTCCGCCGAAAGGGCAATGCCCACTTCCAGCAGCTCCTTGTTCTCTTTATTTTTTATCTTGAGCATTTCTTCTTTGCGGGAGAGCTCATTCTCCAAAAAGAGAGTGCGGTAGAGATTTCTTATTATTCTCAATAATTGCCTTTCATCGGCAAAGGAATTGATCTCCTGATATATCAAGTCATCCGGGATTTTACTTACAGCGCTTTCAGCATTTACAACATTTACAGCACTGTCCCGGTCGCCATCAGGATTCCAGAGGAGAATTGAACCAGGCGCAAATCTGGGGCTGGTAATATGCTCACTATTCTTAACAATAAAATCCCGATCCATCAGATAGGCGGTTAGGGCCTTATTCATATTGGCCTCAGGCGCAGGCAGGATTTCTTTGATTGGACTTATAATGATATTCTTTTCCCTGTTTACGGCCGGGGGAAGGTCGGGTATGCCTTCCGATATCTGCAAATAGAGTTTTTGCAATTCCTACTCCTAAAGTAACAATCTAATGTAATTCATATATTTGTTCAATAATTCCCTGGATTAATTCAGCGGCCCGCTTCCCGGCACTGCCGCCCGCGGAAGCAGCTGAACCCTGAACCACGATCTGAGAACGGGAAATATCGGTGAGCCTGAAGCGGGCATTATTCTTATCTTCCAGTTGGATCCAAAGCTCATACCTGTATTTATTATCGGCAGGCGCACCCTGATTTCGAGCAACCGCGGAAACCAAAGAACCCGCTCTCTTTAATAAAGGGCGGAAGTGGGGTATACGACTGTCTCTTTCCTGCCCCTCCGGAAGAGAAACCCTCAAAAGCAGGGGTAGGCCAAAACCATACTGCAGCAGGGCCCCCGGGTTAATCTCATACAATTGATTAATGGCAAGCAGCCGCTCCTCGCTGTTGCCGGGCAGCAGTGGGATCAACAACCTCAAGCCCCTGGCAATTTCCTCTTTCTCCCAGAAGGGATCAAAGCCGGCCAAAGAATTTTTAAGCATCTCCGGCGAGCGGCGCAGTTTTGCCTCATCCTGATAATAAAAGGCCTCTGAATGAGCCGCCAGCCGGGTTTCAATTTCCCTGGCCCCGGAGAGGTATTTAAGGGCTATCTGCCGGTAACTTTCGTTTCCATGAAAGAACTCCAGGTAAGCATCAAGAAAATTTCCCTCGGCCAGATAGGCCCGTCCCACCTGCAGGGAGTATACCTTGAATTTCTGCTTATGGTAGTAAGCCAGCAGGCGGTATTTGATACCCTTAAAGATGCTCTTGATCCACGCCGGCAGACCCGACACAGGTTTCATTGCCTCTACCCTGGACAGGCCCAGGTAGATGTCCGCCAGGATCTCATGGATGTCTTTATAATGGCGATCCAGATCAATACCGTAGTAATACATCCAGGATAACTCAGGGGAATGGAGCACCTCTTCTGATAACTTCCGGGCAAGCTCAAGACGGCCGAACTTCTGATAAAGAATTGCCAGATTCACCTTGGTCAGGGGCGTTGTGTCTCTGGCCAGCGCTGCCTGGTATTCAGCGTGGGCCAGATCGAAATCCATGCGTGATTGATAGAGCTCGCCCCTGGCCAGATGGCCCGGCGCCCTGTCTGCCATGGCTATGGACTCCTCGGTATAACGCAGCGAAGAGTTGTAGTGATAGAAATTGTGTTCGAGCAGAGAGAGGTTATAATAGGCAATTGAAGCAAAATAGTCATCTCCCTCCTCCAGTGCTCTCTCTATTGACTTCTCATAAAAATGTTTTGCCTGTTCGTAATTGTAAAGACCGGAGTAGATGGTGCCGAGGGTCATGAAGAGCCCGTGATCCGCTCCATGTTCCTCTAAAGCCTGAAGAATGATCTTCTCACCCTTTTCCAGCTGGTGGGTTTTAAAATACATCCAGGCCAGATCGTCGATAGTGAGTATACTATCCGGATAGATTGATAGTATCTGCTCTAAGTAGTCTATAGACTCCTGCTCCAGGTTCAATTTACCATATGAATGTGATATCTGGTTCAGCGCATAAAAATCCTGCTCACCCTTTTTCTCGGCTTCGAGATACTCCTCTAAAGCCAGTTTATAGAGCTCTTTGTCATAGTAAAGATCAGCCAGAAGCAGATTCAATCTGGAAGAATCGGGAAACTTCTTTTTGCCCTCCTCGATATACCTGGTGGCACTCTCATAATACTCTTTGGCAATAGCCTCGCTGGCCTGCTCATAATACCATTCCAGGGTTGACTCTTCCTGGCTCACAGCCCGCGGTATGATAACAATCAACAGAAGGAGAAAAAAAATAGATTGATGCATCTTGATGTACATGCTGCTCATCCCCTGCTCCGCAGAGTGTTAATGGGATTCAAGAAGCCGAGAACACGCAAGTATAGGGCATAGCTGCTTCTATAACTGCTTATAAAGGAACGGTAAGATGCCAGCCCATTGCTGAAATCACTGCCGTTGAACTCCCGGCCGAAAGCTGCTTTCAGGTAGCAGGCGCACCAGTCAGTCAATTGCAGACCATGTTCCCGCTCCATTCTTTCGGCGTACTCAAAAATTGATTCCTCAGGAGAACGGATCAAACCCAGTCCATAGGGCCGGATTAAACTGAAGCGGAATAGATACTTTATCTTATCCCTCTCTTTAGATGCGCTTGCAAAGAAGACAAAAAGATGCAGTTTAACAGTGCAAATAAATAGTAGATATAATAGGGGAATGGTTATATACCAGAGGCGCGCTAAAAAAAGAATGCCCGCTCCAACCTGCCGGCCAATCCCAAAAACCCTTTCTCCAAGCTCCAGTCCATCCGCCTCCTCAACCTTCAGCTCATCCTGGTGGTTGAGGATCTCTTCAATAAGCCGGGAAAAATTATTAATATCAAAACCGAAAGAAAAAGAAAACTCTTCACCGGGCGCTATCTCTTCAGAAGTGGCGTCAACCTCTATCCAGCCGTAATCGCCAAAATAAACCTCGCTCCAGGCGTGGGCCTGGAAGGCGCGTATTTCATAAAAATTCAACACCTCCTGAGCCGGATCCACGTAAAAGCCCACCGCAACGCGGGCCGGAATACCAATGCTGCGGCAGAGCAGGGCCATGGCAAAGGCAAAATAGGAGCAATACCCCTTTTGACTGTTAAAAAGAAAATGATGAAGCTGATTCTCCTCTGCTGACATTCCCGGTTTTAATGAGTAAAAATAGTTAGTTTTCAGGTAATCTCTAATCAACATGACCCGGCGGTAATAATTATCTTCCCCGGCCGTAATCTCCCTGGCCAGGCCGGCTATTCTTTCGTCATCTCCATATTCAGTATAGAATCTATGAACCGGGTCAGGTAATTTTTCACGATCCCCCTCTTCCAGTTCAAAGGGCAGGGCCTCACTTGAACGGGAAAGAACGCGGTAGATCCTCAAAAAGGAAGAGGATTCCCAGTTTTGCAACGGCGTTACCTTGACGGGATAGTTTATAGAGATAAGGGATGTGGGGTCAAAATTTATAAAAAAGTATTCCTGCTTGATTTCCGACCGGCTCAGGTAACCCGGGTCGGAAAAGCTTTCAACTGAATCGGGAACAGTAACCGGGAATTCCTCAATTCCTCTTTTTCTGAGATGATAGAATCCCCGGCCGGGGTCATATCCGGATAGAATAAAGCGCCTTAACAAGAGCCTTTGGGCCGGTCCTTCTTTGCGGAAGAGCATCACCAGGTCCTCGGATAGCTTAATATCACTTTCCAGCCTGATAAACTGTGAAAAATCAAAGCGGAAAAGCGTAGGCTTCATCAAGCCGCCCCCGGCGCGCACGGCGCCTTCACTGTATCTTCCCAGGATAAAAAAGAGGAGGATCAACAGCAGGGGAATTAGCAGCCATGCGAATGATAGAAATGATTTAAGCTCTGTACTTAAAGATTGCTCAATTTGCGATTGTTTTACCAGCTCCCTGCCTTTCTGAGAGAGCACCAAAACCAGGATCTCCAGGAAGATAAAGAGCAGTAAAAAATAAGCGAAAAAGGATGGATGGGGATAAAGACTGATGCGGTAATTGGCCTCACTCCAGAAAACAACCATGAGCAGCAGCGCATTGAGCGCTACTTCCAGTGCGGTAAATAGGTGATAGCGCAGCGAGAGAAAATTAAAGAGCCAGACTATGAAGAAGGGAATAAGAGCGGCAAAAAAATCATTATCAAAGTAAAAAAAATTAAGGTCAGCCTCCAGGCCGGCTGAAAGAGCCTGCAGCGCCCCAAAGACCATAAAGAATATTCCCCTGAGCAGTACCGGTATGAACAGCACCAGCAGGAGTGAGGGAAGAAAACGCAAGCGGGCAATCTCCAGCCAGAGGGATAAAAGGAGGGCCAGAATAAAGGTTGCACTCAAAAAGAGCAGTCTCAGCTCACCCTTGAAGTGGAGGAAAGCATTGATCAGCAGCAAATACAATACCAGGTTGCGCAGAATAAAAAGCAGCGCTGCCCGTTTCAGATTAAAGCCGGTGAACATTTTTAAGCCTCCAGGGAGCTCCCCGGTACCTGGTAATCTCTGCAGTTATTGCCTCCTCCAATTGACTGCTGAAGTTGCTGATCTTTTTCCGGTTATTACCGCTCTTCTCCTGTATGAATAAACTTCTCTTAAGACGGGATACTTTTTTCGCTTCGGGGGGCGGATTGAAGGTTTTAAACATGAGATTCAAATTCCAGCCCCTGCTTTTAACAGATTCTACGATTGACTGCAGGGCCGGGGAACCCGGAGAAGAAAAGATAATTGCCTGAATATTTCTGTTCACCGGGTACTGCAGCCCTTCCTGCTTGGTATTCCACCAGATCCCGGAAAGCAGGGAAAGAAGCTCATGGTATTTTTCCATGGAGATAACTAAGGGATTGCTCATGCCGGGTGCAGTAAAGATAATATTTATCCCCCGTAAAAGCAGAACCTGCATCAACGCGGTACAGGCTTCTACTATTGAATCCAGATAATCGGCGGAAAACTCAAGGGTGACCCCGCCGGGCCGGTTGGAATC
>DRHE01000316.1 GCA_011049745.1 Spirochaetales bacterium
ATCGATGAAGTCCGGGATCGGTTCTATGGCCGGGAATCTAGTTCATTCATCGGGCGGGTAATTAAGAGCCTGTCTTCGTATTTCTTTTTTATCCGGGATCTGACGGCCTCGGTGATCAGTAAAATTGAAAAAGGCTCTTAATTACCCGCCCGATGAATGAACTAGATTCCCGGCCATAGAACCGATCCCGGACTTCATCGATTCCGATGATTGCCAGGGTGTTGACCACCATAACATAAAACAACGCCCTCCCTAATTTCGCATTGGCTTCAGGGTCTTTAGTTCGTTTCGCTTCCCGGTATGATCGGCGGATCAGGTTCAAGAATTGGTTTGTCGCGGCACCGAACATGGTGAAAAGTTTCTCGGTCGGAGTGCCCCGGCTCAATGGCGCTCGATGCTCGACTGAAAACATGGGTTGTGTCCGTTCAGTCACAAAGTCGGCAAATTTATAAGCGAGCTGCATCTTTTCACCGGGAGATAGTTTCACAATATCAGCGTTATCAATATCAAGGGCCTGTTTCACTTCCCTGGACAACTTCCCCGCTTCGATCTCATCCAATACCTGGAGTACCGCGCCCTGCATTCCGGGATTGACGGCCTGCTCATCAAGGAACTTAATGCCGCCCATGACTCGCTCTCTTAATGGCTTCTTGCCTCCGAATACACGTTTTTCACTCGTTGCCTTTGCTACATCCGCCACATCCCGAGAGAAGCCCGCCTCGATGCGCTCAAGATATTCCGGGCTATACATCTTATGTCGCGCCTTTATTTCTCCAGGGTGAAAGACGTAATCGATTATGCCCTGCATGACATATTGAGGTTTCACGAAAACACCGTACAAGGGCATGGATGCCACTTGTTTCAGCATTACGAAAGGATTAAGGCCCAGCATTGCGGTTGCAATCATATTCTTTGATTTCATAAGCAGCTCTTCAACCGTACTGTAGGTATGCCAATCCCCCGCGATATCCCTCAAGGCCTGCTCGATCTCCCGCCATGTAATCTCACCATATCGGTTAGTCAATTCAAAGCGAAAGTCGGGGTTGTAAAGAAGCCGCGAAGCATTGCTCAACGGGATCTCAAGGCCGATATATGCGGCGGACCTCATCACACTTTTATTAACGTCATAGGTTAATCCGTTCAGGTAAATCGGTTTCTTGCTTCGCAGGCGTTCCTTGAGCATGCCCTTCGATAACCCCACCCGGACCCACTTCCCCTTGAACATTTCAAGGGCCTCCTCTTTCTCGAAGTCCACACCCCGCTTGATCGGCATCACTTCTTTAGGATAATAGTTGTCTTCTTTCGTCATCTCGAAGTTATTCTTTTCGACAAAGACTTTATTGAGTTTGGCCGCCTGCTCTGCGAATATCCGTGATACATGATCACCGGCAAAGGCCAACTCTTCAGGTGTTAGGCTTTCAAGAATGGCGTTGAATTCATCAACATCGATTTTATAAACCTTGTTCGGTTCCTTGCTATGCTTTATCCCGAAGCCCCCCATTATTATGGCGCGATAATTATCACCATTAAGAGAATGCCTGTATAAGGCCATCCTTTGATTACGACTCAACTCATACCGCCCCACAATCACAGTTTCATTGAGCCAGGCATCGATATCGGCAATCTTCTTGCCCTTACCGAAAAGCCCGCTATCTTCAAGGCCCTTCTGGAATTGTTTGAAAACATCCTGCCTGTATTTCAACTGCGCCAGGATTCCCTCCTTCACGCCCTGGAAAAGGATCTTGTCCATTGTGCTGTTAAGGCCGGCCAAGGATTCGATAATCAGATCATAATGATCATGCCGTATACCAAAGGTTTCCTTGATCAGCCTTGCAGTCCTTTGGGCAGGAGTCTCGGCTTGAAACTTGACTATATCTTGACGCACCTCTTTAATGGGCTTCATCTCAATAATAGCATCCGCCACGGCCCTGGCAGTGCTTTTCTTTTCGCGGCCCACCTTGATCTCTTTTTTCAGTTTGTCCAAGTGGACATGGTGCATAACAGCGTCAAATATATCTTTCATTTCTTCAAAGGTCATATCATTCAGGTGGGTTTTTTCAAGACGATCCAGAGACTTGATCATCTTTTCAGTAACATTCGATTCAGGGTTTTTCTCCATGAACTCGCGCATCTTTTCAAGGCGAAGTGTCGCAGGCTTAGACAATCTCACCAAGTCTATCGCGGCCAATAGATTTCGGACCGGTGCCGCTTGAACCGGGTCCATCTTGGCAGTATCAACCTTTCTGAGCTTGAGGACCATCTTTTGGAATTCTTTCCTTTGGTCCGATCTGGTTTTAACTTCCGCCTTCAGGAGCTTGATTCTCATTCTCTCATTGACTAAGGCTTCCTTTCTCCCCTCCGCGAATGCTTTCCGAGCCGCCGCCGCCGCTTTCTGCATGGAAGCCTTGAGCGCCACATCTTCCCGGACTAAATTACTCAGGGTGATTTGACCGCTTATTTCCCGGACTCTCTTTTTAACACCCTTCAGAGGCTTCACCCTCAATGCCTTGCGAACCGAGCGCAAGTGATCACGGGTTGCCTTCATGCGTACACCCTTGCCCATCAGTTCAGTGATAGCCGCATCGATAGTGGCCTCCGCCTTTTCGTACAGGGCCGAATCGTACTTATCGATATCCTCCAGGAACATCCTTTGGGATTCTTCCAGGGCGGTCAGGAATATTGCCTCTTGCTGTGTGCCTAGCTTCTCACCTTTAAGCCCTTTCTGCAGGGCGTTCATGACCATTTTCTTAGTCCAGTTTTTCCCCTTCATCCAATCAGGGAACGAGGCATTGAATCCGATTATCTCACTTCCGTACTGTGCATAATATGGGTCAAGGAAGCTCTTGAAACTGCGCTCCCCAGCCTCGACAATACCGATCAGGGTTTCCATATACCCGGTTACATGCTCCTTGAAATCGAATGATACGGGCTCCTCGGCTATGGGTAGGATCTCGGAGGTGGGGATGTCGGGGGGGAGGTCAACAGTTTCCCTTGGTTTAGGACTATAAGAATAAAAGGGCTTGCCATTTAGCGGATCAGACCCTATCTGCTTAAAACCATTACGCTCATAAAATTTATTAAGACTGCTTTGTTTGCCTTCTGTTGTAAACGCTGTAAGAAAGATAGGCTTTCCAGTCTCATCTGAATAGTTTTTCAACTCTTCAAGCACTTTGCTGCCTATCCCGCTGGATTGCAACTTTTCGGGGACTTTCATTCCCGCCAATCGTATTCTATTCCCAGAATCCTCCAGCTTAATCACAATATCGTATTTATTGCTTAGATGCTCTGCAAGTTCTAGCGTAGTTTCCGGCTCCCCTGCTATGGGGAGGATTTCGTCGGAGGGGATGTCGGGGAGGAGATCAACGGAGGGCTGGGCTTCTTTTGTGCTAATATTTTCTAACGGAACCCATTTTTCGCCTGTCCATGCTTCTATGTCTTTAGCGTTAATCGTTTGTTTGCTTTTTACAGATGGAGTGTCATCAGTAAACGCAGGATCTTTTATCCATCTCCCTTTTTTTGGAAATCGCAATAATGCCCACCCAGATGGAATATCCGTTACAACATCCCTTTCCACTGCATTTAGAAAAAATTGTTCATTCGTAAATTTAAAAGCGTATACTCCATCGGATTTCCCAGATCGGCCCAGATTTCCCCTTTTTTTGGGGCTGAGCCCCTCCTTTTTAATGCCCTCTATCCGATCAATGGGGGTGTAATGATAAAGATCCTTCCCTTCTGGAAAAGAATGTGGCTTATATGCTTGCATTAATTTTGGGGTTGTCACTATTATAGTAGAAACCTCTCTTTTTAATTCTCCTGCAGCGGGTGTCCACCCATTTTTATCAGCGGTTTCTTTACTTGTCCACAACCTCACGCCCTGTTGGTCCAAAAACCAACCAAATTTTTCCGCCCCACCCTCCGGCTCTCCCCCCACAATCCTTTGTTCCTCAATCTCAAAGAAGAGATCGATTTCTTCATCGGTCGGGATGTCAGGGGCTATCACATCAGGGTCTGAGAGTGCCTTATCCGCCCAGGGCTCGCCTTTGAATGGAAGCAGGGCCTCACGTTCAATCGGAAGTCCAGCCTCAACATGGGCCTTCACAGCGCCCCTGGTGGCATCTTTCTCGATGGTTTTGAGGGAGGCTTCCAGGTCAATGGGTGTTTCGCCTTCAGGGGGTTTTTTGGTGGTAATCTCTTTTGTGCTGGGTATTCTCCATCCTGTTTCTTCATCAAAAAAGAGTCTTTTTGCTTCCTCGTGGGATTTCCTCAACATTTCCGCTTGTTTTCCGCTTTCATCTAATTGTCTCTTTGCATCTTTTAGCGTATCACTTGTTGTTAATTCTATCTCAACACCCATAAAAGACTCTTTGGCTTCCTCTCCCCTTGACTTAACTGCCGACAGCGCGTCATTATATTCTACCATGGCGTTTCTTTTTATATTCGCAATCCACTGGCTGACCTCTTTATCTGTCATGCCAAAGGTCGGATGTTTTTCCCCTATTAACTCACCTCTGTGTGCTGCATCAAATTCTTTAATTATTCTATTTCTCTCTGTGGGAATTTGGCTTATTGTGGCCTTCTTTGGCTTTGCTATGCGTAGCCTCCGGGCCTGGATAGCCTTCTCTTTTAGCACCTCGATGCCCAAACCTTGAGCATGGCGAATGATCCGGGCTTCTGAAGCCTCCGGGTTGCGTTCCACGAATTCGTGCAGCCTCTGGACTGTCAGGCCCCTTTCCCGGATTGTCATACGTCGCCACAGAGTTGAGGCCTGAACCTTGCCCAATGCCCGCGCCCCGATGCCTCGAAGCGCCAGGAAGGCAGGGGCCCCGGCAATCAAGGCATGAACCCCGGCGGCCAGTAAGGGCGAATTCGTTGCCTCAAGGGTTTTATTCCCCGCTGCGCCTCCTATTTGATCCAGCTTGATGAATGGATAAAAAGCCCGCTCCGAGAGCTCCTTGCCCCTCTCCGAGATAGGCCTGAAGATTAGCCAATCCTGCATAGCTTCAACCACTTTCGCGCTGGCATCCTCATAAAAGAAATTGGCCGGCATGGAGATGAACCCCGCCAGGCCGGAGATCGGCAGGCCGTAAATGGTCGTGATCACCGTGGCGGCGGTCTCGGCTACCGGGTAAACCGAGCCTATTTCTTGAGATAGCTTCCAGGATTCATTAATCAACTCTTTGCCGAATGATGCCCGCTCTTCTTGTTCCTCGACAGGTATGGCAGGCCGCGGCTCGGCATCAGGGATCCCCACAAGATTCACCTCGACATTCTTGACGGGCTCGGCATCAGGGATCTGTGATAAATCGACAGGCATTATTCTAATTGCTCCATCACACTCTTGATAGTGGCCTCAGTCACGGCCTTATTGTTTTTAGTCAGTATGTCAATGGCCCTTTGGCGCTTCCCATCAATCACCGGGAGACGCACCGGAGGAACCGTGGCAGGCTTCGAGGTTTCGGGAAATACGCCCGAGGAAGGGAAAGAAAGAATCCCCAGCCTGAACCAGATATCCTGGACCATGTTCCAGAAATTTCCTTTCTGATCATCGATGGTTATCTGCTGCACATATTCCATGATTTCCTTATCGCCCCACTCGGGATGCTGCGCCACCTGTATCTCAACGGCGCTCACATAATTATTATGTTTCGTATGTGCCGCGAGTAATTCATCATCATCCTTGATGTCTCCGAACATCCCGAGGTCGCGCATCTTCCCGAGGGCCTTGACTGCTCTTTGCAAGGCAAGATTCTTTTCCTCTTTCCCCGGCTTCATTCTATCTTCCCAGAGCTTCGACAATTCAGACACATTTGTAGTTGAGAGCCCTTCACCATGATCGGCCCAAATCTCATCAAGGTCTTTTATGCTCTCAGGGTCAAGGTAGATTCTTTCTTTCCATGCACCATAAAGAGTCTCGTTTGTTTCATCATATTGGCTTTTTGCATCCTTCAACTCCGCAGCGGCCTTATC